>JBOGGF010000028.1:0-9841 GCA_050743965.1 Acidimicrobiales bacterium | reverse complement strand
GGCCACGTCAACAACGCCGTCTCGTGGGTGGCGGTCGAGGACGCCGCCGACCCGACCCGGTGGCGCCCCCTCGCGGCCGAGGTCGAGCATCCCGACGCCATCGGACCCGAGACCCGGCCGGTGCTGGCCGTGGCCCCGGGCGAGGTCGGCACCGACGTGTGGCTGCTCGACGCCGAGGACGGGCACGTCCTCAGCTCAGCGCGCCTGGGTCCGCTCGGCCGCGCCTGAGCTCGAGCTCGAGCCTGAAGCGCCACTGGCATCGGCCCGCTGGCCGGCAGTGGTCGGGGCGGACGTGATGGTCGTGGCGGCCGGATCCGTGGTCGTCGTCCTCGTGGTGGTCGTGGTCGTGGTGGTCGTCGTGGCCGTCGTGGCCGGCCCGGTCGTGGTCGTCGTGGCCGGCCCGGTCGTGGTCGTCGGCAAGCTCGTGGCTCTGAGCGAACCCGCACCTCGCCGGGCACGGCGGCGAGCGCACCGCGGCCCGGTGGTCCTTGTGGGAGTCGCAGGTGGTGTTACCGCCGGCGGTGCCGTGCCCGCCGGCGGTGCCGCGGGTGCCGGTGTCCTGGTCGTCGGCGGGTCTGAAGTTGTAGTCGAGGTCGAGGTCTCGGTCGAGGTCGAGGTCTCGGTCTCGGGCGTCGTCGCTGCCGCGCCGGCCGGTGCGGTGGTGCCCGCAGTCGTTCCCGCCGTCGGCATGGCGGCTGTTCCGGCCGCCCCGCTCCCGGTGGCCGCTATGGTCGCAGTCTCGGACCCGGTTCCGCGATGTGAGCTCGGACCCAGGAGCGAAGGCTGTGCCGGGCACCGGCATGGCTGTAGCGAACGGCGTCGGCCGGCCACCGGGCCCCCGGCATCCGCCGGCGACGTCGCCCGCTTGCGGGCACGGTGCCCGTCACCTCGCCCGAGGCCAGGCGGTGGCGCGGCATGCTGGAGACCGGCAGGGGGGCGAGCCCGGCGCCCGTCCCTCGTCGAGGGCGGGCTGCACCAGCGCCACGCCGGCCAGCACGGTGACGACCACGATCCCGGCACCGACCCAGCGATGCCCCCGCCTTGGTCCGGGGGTGCGACGCTTCCGATGCTGGGCAGCCATGGCGGACCAATGCCCGCCTCCGGCGGAGGACGCGAGGCGATCGGATGACAGTCCGGTGGCGGCCCCGCTGGCGGTAGTCCTCGCTTCCGCCGGCGTCGGTGCGGGGCACTGCCGCCTGGCCACCCCGCCGGTCGCCCCGCCCTTCAGCCCGAGAGCGCCTCTTCGTGCTTCACTATCCAACCCTCGTCCGAAGAGCTCCCCGAGCGATCACCCCCGTGTTGCAGCACGGGGGAGCGGGACAGCAGGATCGCGCCGGCGACCATCGCCACGCCACCGAGGGCGGCGATGATCAGGTAGACGGTGTTGTTGGTGGCCTTCTCGTGGAAGGCGAAGACGCCCCAGACGATGGCGACGAAGGGATCGAGAAGGGTGATCCCCGGCTGGGCGGCCACGATCTTGCCCGACTGGAGCGCGTTCTGGACCAGGAACAGGGCGAAGACCCCGCTCACGACCATGACGTAGGTCTGCCACGCACTGAACAGCGAGCCGATGCCGCCGCCCAGCAGGTGGACCGCGCCGGCCATGAGCGCCGCGGTAACGCCGAACTGGATCCCGGTGGCCGCCCCGTACAGCGCGGCCCGTGGGTCGCCGGTCGTCCGCCGGCCGGCGATCACCAGGACGGTCACGATCCCCTCGCAGATCCCGAGGCCGACCGCCCAGACGGCAGCCGAGACATGCCCGTGGTGCCCGCTCGTGTGGAGGAAGAAAACAAGCGCCGCCAGCCCCACCGTCATCACCAAGGCCGCGGTCCACTCGCGTGCACCCAAGCGGGCGCCGAGGAACATCGCCGCGCCGACGAAGGTGAGGGGGAGCTCGAAGACGAGCAGCGGCTCGACCCGGGCCAGGGGACCGAAGTGGAGGGCCGAGGCCTGCAGAAGGAACGACAGCACTACCGCCCCCAGGCCGGCGAACCACAGTGGTCGGTGCAGCAGGTCCCTCACCAGCTGCAGCGACAGCGTCTGGACGTCGGACTCCTCGCGGTTCGTGGCCCGCTGGATGACGTTCGACGCAGCGTTGGAGCAGGCCGCGATCAGTGCCAGGACGACACTGAGGATCTCGGCGACGGCGCTCACGACGGGCGGCGCACGCGATGGTGCACACTTCTATACATAGCCTGCCACTGCCCGGTCGCCGCGCCGGGGAAACGGACGCCCAGCTCAACTTGGTGTCAGGTGGCAGTGCAGTCGGCAGCGGGAGCCCCGCCGGATACTTCCTCCACCGCCACCAACGGAAATTCTCCCCCGCGCCGAACCCGCCGTCGACGGCAATGCATCGGTCACGGCGGCGCTGGAGACGGGCGACGTCGAGCACCCCTCGCTGGAGCACCGCGAGGTGACCGGGAGCAATGCTCCCCGGCGCGCTCTCAGGCCAGGACGGCGCTCCGCAGCTCGTCGACCGACAGCTCGGCCGTGGACTCGCCGTCGCACTGGGCGCAGTGCGCCAGGTGCCGCCACGAGCGCAGCAGCCGGGTCCCCTCGGCATTGAGCACCACGACGAACGACTCGGACGACTCGTCCAGGTCAAGGGCGTGGTAGGCCCGCCAGGCGGTGGACGCGCGGTGGGTGGCGCCGTCGGCGCCCTTCAACACGCGACGGAACTGCTTGCGCAGGGTGTCGAAGACCCAGGTGCTGTGGCAGGACTCGAGGACGAGCTCGGTTGCTGCTGCGGTCATGGTCGTCACTCTGCCAATCGGATGTGGGCAACACCAGCGAGGATCTTTACGAACGCGTGACGATCGGGCGCCCGGCTGGCCACGGAAGCCCGGCTGGCCCGGACGACACCGGCTGGCCCGGACAACCCGGCTGGCTCCCCTGGCCCGGACCTCAAGTCCGGCGGAGCACCACGACGCAGCAATCGTCCTCGGCGCCCCCGCAGAGCTGATCGACGATCCGGTCGGTGATCGCCGCCGCGTCGTCGGTCGAGTGGTCCCGCACCAGGGAACGCAGCGCCGCCATCCCCTCCTCGAGGCGCGACCCGCGCCGTTCCACCACCCCGTCGGTGACGAGGACCGCGCCCTCCGCCGCCCGCCACTCCTGCACCCGCTCGGACGACGGCAGGCTCGGTGCCCCGAGTGGCGGGCCTGCCGGGGGGATGACGAAGCTGGCGGCACCGGGTCGGAACCGCAATGGGGGAATGTGCCCGGCAGACGACCATCGGACCGTCTGGCCAACCGGATCCACGACCGAGTAGAGCGCGGTGGCGAAGCTGTCGCCGCCGTTGGCCGCCGTGATCAAGCGCAGCGCGTCGAGTATGGCCGCCGGGCTCTGCCCGGTCATCGCCAGGCCCCGGGCGCTGTTGCGCAGCTGGCCCATGAGCGCGGCAGCCGGGATGCCGTGGCCCCCGGCGTCGCCGATGCCGACGAGCACGCCGCCCGCCGGCAGGTTGACGACGTCGTACCAGTCCCCTGCGACCCGGGCACCGGCCGGCAGGTACCGGGCCGCCACCTCGAAGCCGGGGATGGCGGGGATCTCGGTCGGCAGGAACGCCTCCATCAGCATCGCCGCGGTACGCCGCTCGTCGGCGAACCGCCGGGCGTTGACGAGAGCGACCCCGGTCCGTGAAGCCAATCCCTCGGCAGCGAAGCGCACCTGCTCAGGCGGTCCTGCCGCCCACGCCGGCGACAACAGGCTCATGGCGCCGATCGACTCGCCGCCTGCCCGGATCGGCACGGCCACGCCATGCCACGAGCCCGTGCGTTGCACCAACCGGTCCGACACGCCCGGCGGGTAGAGGCGTCGCAGGAGCGACTCCTCGGCGTACACCGGTTGTGGCATGCCGGTCCGGAAGGCGACGGCCGCCGGGGCCAGGTCGTCCACCGACAGCGCCAGCTGGCCCTGGAGCAACTTGGCCAGGTCCTCTTCGCCGTCGATGGCCACCGAGACCCGACGGAGCATCCGGCCCTCGGCCACGTAGACGACGCACCACGGCGCCAGTCGGGGTACCGCCAGTGCCACCAGTGCGTCGGGCACCCACTGCGGCTCGACCGCGCTCACGAGCAGCCGGGTCGCCTCGCTGAGCAGCTCGAGGGTCTCCCGCTCCAGCCGGCGCACGGCGTCGATGCGTGCCCGGTCGACCGCCACGGCGCACTGATGGGTGATCACCTGGAGCAGGGCCGCCTCCACCTCGCCGAAAGGGCGCTCGTCGGACCAACCGATCGACAACACTCCGATAGCGGTCTCCTGGATGACCAGGGGGAGCACCGCCCACGACTGCGCCAGCGGGCGGAGCTCGGCAAGCTCCGGGTGGTCGCGGGCACGGTCGGTGGTCGAGGACCACAGGAGGGGCCGGCGCTCCTCGACGACCCGACGTGCCGGAGGCCAGGCGTCGAACGGCACCTGCCCGGTGAGCCGCTCACGCGCGGCCGGGGAGACGCCCTCGGTGACGAGCATCGAGAAGCCGGTGCCGCGCTGGTCGAGCACGGCCAGGGTCACCGCCGACGCGCCGAGCCCCTCCTTTGCTGCCCATTCGACGACGCTGGCGACGTCGTCGAGGTCGACCGCGGATGCGAGCCGCTCGGCCACGCGCTGGACCAGGCCGACCCGTCCGGCGAGGCCCTCGTCCCCATGAGGGGGTCCGCTCTCCACCGGCCGGCGCGCCGCCGGTTCCGGATCTGGTGGTCGTTGACGCGTGTCGGCGAGCGTACCTCGCCCCGGCGTTCCCTGGCCACGGGCCTCCGATCGGCTGGCTCAGGCCGCCCGGCTCCCGTTCCCGGTCCGCGACCGGAATTGGGCACGACGAGCCTCGGTCCGCTGGGCGACGTACTCGGGCGTCCCCCGGGCCGAGCGGCAGTCGGCCGTCACCAGCCACAGGGCGTAGATCACGCCGGGGAACCATCCGCAGAGCCACAGCAGGAAGGTCAGCCCGATTTGCATGCCGGTGGTCCCGCGACGCAGGGCCACTGCCAGCGGTGGGAGTAGGAGGGAAAGGACGATCTCCAGGAATTCCACGACGGCTTCCTGCCCACGGCCGGCCGCGTACACGCCACGCATCCGCCAGTCGAGCGGCGGCGAAGCGTCGTCGGAAGAGCGCCGGCAGAGCGCCGGCAGAGCGCCGGTAGATCGCCGCTAGAGCGCCGGTAGATCGCCGCTACGAGCGGCAGTGCCGCGGCAGTGGTGCGGACGGAATAGCGGTCTGCACCGGGACGTTGACGAAGCCAGCAAGATGACCGGGAGGTACGTACGTGGAGATCAAGGACCTCGGCCACCTGGTGCTCTACGTGCGCGACCTCGAGCGCTCCGTCCGCTTCTACCGGGACGTCCTCGGCTTCCGGCAGATCTTCCCGACGGGAGAGGGTGCCGACGGGCTGCGCTTCCCCGCGGCGGCCTTCGCTTCGGCGTCGGGCCGGACGCATCACGAGCTGCTGCTCATCGAGGTGGGCGCCGACGCCACGCCCCAGCCGACCGGGCGCCGGGTGGGTCTCTATCACTTCGGCCTCAAGATCGGTGACGACGACGATGCCCTGCGGGAGGCGGTGGCCCGGCTGCAAGAGGCCGGCGTGACGGTGACCGGCGCCAGCGACCACACGGTCACCCACAGTCTCTACATCCTCGATCCCGACGGCAACGAGGTCGAGCTGTACGTCGACGTGCCCGGGGTCGACTGGAAGGCCGACCCGGCGCTCGTCGCCAGCCCGGTCAAGCCGCTGCGCCTCTGACCTTCCCTCCGCGTCCCGAAGGGGAGCGAGGACAGGACGGAGCACGACGGAGATGGCGAACGGCGGCCTCCGTCGGCCGGCCGGCCGACGGAGATAGCGGTTGTGCAACGCAAACGGTGGCACAATGGGTGCGGCGTCCATGACCGAAACCGCACCCCTCGACGACTACCTGCAGCTCTCCTCGTACCGGCGCTGTGCCGTCCGGATCGCCGACCGTTGGCCGGCGTTCGCCGCGCGGCGGGCCGAGCGGCTGCGCCAGGGCTTGTTCGGCCGTCCGGTGGAAAAGGTCGCCGAGAACATCCTGGAGGATCTCTTCACCCAGGTCCTTGACTGGGACTTGGCCGACGTGAACCTGCAGATCGGCCGGGCCGACGTGGTCCTGTCCCACCTCGGCTACAAGCGTCTCGTGCTCGAGGTGAAGCGCCCTGGCCTGTTGCACTGGCACCGGGCCGGCGTGCACGACGCCCTGGCCCAGGCCATCGACTACGCCACGAGGCAGAAGGTGGGAGCCGTGGCGGTGAGCGACGGTGGCATGCTCTACGCCGCCGATGTCGTCCCAGGTGGCCTACGTGACCGGTGCTGCATCGCCCTGGACACTTCGACGCCTCCGGCCGATCTCTGGTGGATGTCCGTGCACGGGATCTACCGCCCCTGCCCGCCGTCCCTCGTGTCGCTGCCCGACGGCCCGGTCGCAACCGCTCCGGGCATGACCGAGGGCGCCGCCGAAGGCGTCGCGGTGCTGCACCCCAAGTACGCACTGCCATCCCGTTGCTTCGCCTTCGTCGGCTCGCCCGACCAACCGTCCACGTGGAAGTTGCCGTACCTCCGGGCCGACGGCACGGCCGACGCCAAGCGGCTTCCCAAGGCCCTCCAGTCGATCCTCAGCAACTTCCGCGGGGTCAACGTGAACATCCCCCGCGACGCGGTGCCCGACGTGCTGGTGCGACTCGGTCGAGCGGCGTCGGGCATCGGCAAGATGCCGTGCCAGCCGGGGTCCACCGCCGCCGCCTACACCGATGCCCACGCGGCCCTGGACCAGTTGGCTCGCCTGGCCGACGTCGGCTGCTGCGCGCCAGGCTGAGTGCCGGGCGCCGGCCACGGCGGGTAGGCGGGCGGCTGTAGGGGCACGGCAACTGAATGCCTGCCGCGGCGCACGTCCACCCGATCGCGGTCAGTGACCTGGGCATCGGCCATTGCGGTCTTCGGGGGGACGCTGCTGCTCGCCCTCACCTCGCGCCTGTCCGAGCCCCGCCCCCCTCTCGCCGGTCCTCGACGAGGTGGCGCTCGGCCTGGCGCCGGAGCCAACGACGGGCTGGCGACCGCCTTCGCGCTGGTCGTCGCGCTGGTCGTCGCGCAGCACGCCGCCTCCGGGCTGGGACTGTCGCCGTGCGCGGCGACGAGCTCGTCCAGTGCCACCTGCCGCGGGCACTGCGGGGACGGCGATAGGCCGCGGCGTAGTGACGCGTTCCTCGAGCGGGAAGGTAGAGGGAGATGGAACGTCAGAATCGCATCGACCGATTGTCAGGAAGGTTCCGGCTGCGACACCGCGACCGGGAACGGGACCACGAACAGCTGGCCGAACCGGGGCTCGCTCCGGGAACGGATCGGGTGCCGGAGATCCGCCACGTAGTGCTGCTCATGATGGAGAACCACTCCTTCGACAATTACCTGGGCACGCTCGGGCGCGGTGACGGTCTCCAGCACCCGCTACCGACCAATCCTGACTCGAACGGCCAGCTCCTGAGGGCCCACCGGATGACGACGACGCGCCAAGCGGAGGGGGCGCCGTCCCAGAGCTGGAAAGCCAGCCACATCCAGTACGGGGAAGGAGTCAACGGCGGCTTCGCTCAGGCGGTGGAGCGCCTGCCCGGCCAGCACGACCCTGCACTCGCAATGGGCTACTGGACGGCCGACGACCTGCCCTTCTACCACAGCCTTGCCTCGACCTTTCCCCTCGCCGACCGCTGGTTCTGTTCCTGCCTGGGCCCCACGTTTCCCAATCGCCGGTTCCTCGTTGCCGCCACCGCCAACGGGCTCATCGACGACGAAATGGCGAGCGTGATCGACTACCCGAGGAGCGGGACGATCTTCGACCTGCTCAACCGTCACGGCATCAGTTGGGCCAATTACCACCACGTCCCCCATCCCCACCTGTACGGCAAGCGAGCGGGGGGCGTTGGGTCGTTGCACGTGGCACGGCGCGCGCAGCTCCTCCGACGGCACCTGCTCCCGGGAGTCGTGAAGCAGGTCCGAGGCGAGATCCAGTGCACGGCGAACATGTATCCCCTCGGGCTGACCCGAACCGTGAAGCATCTCCGGCGCATCGAGCAGTTCTTCACCGATGCCGCCGAAGGCACGCTTCCGGCGGTCAGCGTCGTCGACCCCGACTTCTCACGGTGCTCGGAGGAGAACCCGCAGGACATCCAGCGGGGTGAAGCCTTCGCCGCCGCCGTGATCGATGCGGTGCTGCACGGCAAGGGATGGCCGCACTCCCTTCTCATCTGGCTCTACGACGAGCACGGCGGCTACTACGATCACGTGCCTCCTCCGCCCGCAGTGGAACCCGACGACGTGCGACCCCACAGCCTCCTCGACGGCGGCGCGCCGATCCGGTGGCTCCTCGAGCACTCGGGGCTCGGGCGCAGCATCGTGCGGAGGGACGACACCAGCGGCGCCTACGACCGGCTCGGCTTTCGCGTCCCCGCCGTGGTCGTCTCTCCGTACGCCAAGCCCGACTACGTATCGTCCACGGTCTACGACCACACCTCGGCGCTCAAGCTCGTCGAAGAGAAATGGAACCTGCCACCGCTCACCCGCCGCGATGCTGCCGCCGTGGCCCCCTGGGACATGATCGATCTCGATGCGCCACCCCGCTATCTCGACCCGCCCGAGCTGGAACCGCCCCGGCGGTCCGGATGGTCCTGAGGAGCGGTCTCACCGTTCGTCGAGCTCGATGATCGCGTCGGGGAGCGGGGCCTTCTTGCGTGGCGCCCAAGGCCTCGGGGGCGCCAGCGTGCAAGACCGCTCAGTTCCCCTCGATGACGAAGATGTCGCCGGTGTTGCTCTCCAGGCGCATCCGCTTGAGCGGGGCGTACTCCTCGGACTCGTACCAGGTCATGAGGGCGTCCATGTCGGCGAACTTGAGCACGGTGAGCGCCA
This sequence comes from Acidimicrobiales bacterium, assembly GCA_050743965.1. Taxonomy (GTDB): domain Bacteria; phylum Actinomycetota; class Acidimicrobiia; order Acidimicrobiales; family RAAP-2; genus DAHUZJ01. The sequence continues at coordinate 947 of JBOGGF010000028.1, read as the reverse complement.
TCGGCTGCCAGTCACCCTCCAGGAGGCGGGGCACGGCACGGGTGGCGACGACCTCGCCCCCGAACGCCCGGATCTGGGGGATCACCAACTCCCCGTAGCGCTTCGACTTCTCCTCGTCGGTGATCGCCGTGCGGGCGAAGAGCAAGTAGGCGGCCATCGCTGGATCGTAGGCGCGGACCGAGGCGAGCACTACCGAGAAGAGCGGGGTGAGGCCCAGGGTGAGGCCCAGCTCAGGTCAGGCTCAGACGTTGAACCGGAACTCGACGACGTCGCCGTCCTGCATGACGTAGTCCTTGCCCTCGATGCGGGCCTTGCCGGCGGCCCGGGCCGCGGCCACCGAGCCGGCGGCGATGAGATCGTCGTAGCTCACGATCTCCGCCTTCACGAAGCCCCGCTGGAAGTCGGTGTGGATGATGCCGGCCGCCTCGGGCGCGGTGGCGTCGATGGGGATGGTCCACGCCCGGGCCTCCTTGGGCCCGGCCGTGAGGAAGGTGTGGAGCCCGAGGGTCCGGAAGCCGACGTGCACCAGCGACTCGAGGCCGGACTCCTCCTGGCCGTAGCCGGCGAGGAGCTCGGCGGCGTCCACCGGGTCGAGACCGGCCACCTCGGCCTCGATCTGGGCGCAGAGCACGACCGACTCGGCCGGGGCGACGAGCACCCCGAGCCGGTCCATCAACTCGGCGTCGCCCAGCTGGTCCTCGGCCACGTTGAAGGCGTAGATGAACGGCTTGGCCGTCAAGAGATGCAGGTCGGCCAGCGGATCGGTGTCGAGCTCGCCGGCGGCGGCCGCGGCCGAAATGGGCCGGCTCTCGTCGAGCACGGCGCGTGCCGCGGTGACGGCGTCGAGCACGGGTCCGAGCTCCCGGCGCATCCGCGCCTCCTTGGCCAAGCGCGAGAGCCGGTTGTCGACCGTCTGCAGGTCGGCCAGGATCAGCTCGGTATTGACG
>JBOGGF010000027.1:0-5276 GCA_050743965.1 Acidimicrobiales bacterium | reverse complement strand
GGTAGTGGCGGTGCCGGTGGTAGTGGCGGTGCCGGGGCGGCGTCGCTCGGTGTGGCGCAGGTCGAAGGCGATCTTGACCGCGCCGCGCCGCCCGGCGGCCCCGGCGTGAGCCACAGCCTCCTCGAACCGCTCGATCGGATAGGTGGCCGACACCAGACGGCCCAGGCCCTTCGCCGCTACGACCTCCATCGCCAGGTCGAACGTGCGGGCCACCTCGCCACCGGGCAGGTGCTCGGCGCCGTAGGCGTACGTGCCGGCCAGTGCCACCTCCCGGTGCCACAGCGGCGCCAGGTCCACGTGGACCTTGCCGGGCATGCCGACGAGCACCACCCGGCCCCGTGGCCTGACGATCTCGAGGCACTGGGCGATGGAGGCGGCGGACCCGACGCAGTCGACGACGACGTCGGCGCCGCCGGTGAGCGGTTGGCCGCCGAGGCTCGGGCGGCCGATGGCCAGGGAGCGGCTCCGCCGCCGCACCGCACGCGACAGCTGGTCGGGCGAGACGGCGTCGGCGGCACCCAGCTCGGCGGCGAGCCGGCGCTGGTGGGTGTAGCGGGCGCCGACCAGGACGGTGGACGGCACCGGCGAGCGGCCGGTGGCGGCGAGGTGCGAGAGGGCGGCGGTGACCGCCAGCCCAAGGGTCCCGGCGCCGAGCACCGCCACGGTGTCGCCCTCGCGGGTTCCCGCGTCGAGGGCGGCGTGCACGGCGCAGGCGACCGGCTCGACGATGACCGCTGCGCGGTCGTCGAGGTGGTCGGGCACCCGGTGCAGCTGGCTCGGATGTGCCACCAGACCGGCGGCCGACCAGCCCCCGCCGGTGTCGGCGCAGTAGCCGGTCTGGAGCCCGGGCCGGAGGTGGCCGAAGGCCACGTGCTCGCAGTCGCCGGTGCGGCCGGCGGCGCAGGCGGCGCAGGGGGGGACGATGGCGCGGGCAGCACAGGCGAGGACCGGCTCGATCACCACCCGGTCGCCAGGCGCCGGACCATCGTGAGCGGTGCCGGCGCCCTCGACGATGCCCACGACCTCGTGGCCGGGCACGAACGGGAAGCTCACGAGGTGCTCGAAGTAGCGGGAGCTGCGCCCGTCGAGCGTCGCCAGGTCCGAGCCACAGATCCCCGACAGCAACGGGCGCACCCGGCGCCACTCGGGACCGGGAAGGTCCGGGGCCTCGGTGTCGACGAGACGCAGCGGCCCTACCGCGGCCCCCCGGCCCGAGCCGAGGCTGGCGGCCAGCCGGGCGGCGGCGAACCGCGCCACGTTGCGCTCGAAGACGAGCGCCCTCATGCCGGCCCGACCCTGCGTCCGCCGCCGGGGACCGCCGTGTCGAGGGGGCCGAGGGGGAGGGGACGCTGCGCGCCGCCGGCGGCCTTCCCCCAGTGCTCGACGTGCCAGCCGCGGCGCCGGGCGATGGTCGCCAGACGTGCCTCGGGATTGACGGCGACGGGGAACCCGACGGCCTCGAGCATGGCCAGGTCGCTGGCCGAGTCGGCATAGGCAACCGACTCCTCGAGCGACAGGTCGTGGGCGGCGGCGTACTCGACGAGCAGGAGCGCCCGGGCCTCGCCGATCGGGGGCAGCTCGTCGAGGGTGCCGGTGTAGCGGCCGTCGCGCTGGCCGAGCCGGGCACAGACGATGTCGTCGAACAGGGGCCGCAGGGGGGCGATCACGAAGTCGAGGGCACCGGTGATGAGCAGGGTCCGGTGGCCGAGCTTGCGGTGGGCTCGGACGCGCGCCAGGCCGCCGGGGAACGCCCGGGGGAGCAGCTGGCGGTGGAACAGCTCCCACGCGTCGTCCTCCAGCTGGGCGACGGGGGCGTCCTCGTACCGGCGGTAGAAGGCGCGCAGGAAGTCGCCCCGGTCCCGCCGGTCGAGGGCGAGCAGCGTCGGCGCCTGCCGCACCAGGTCGGCGACGAAGGCGGCACGCCGGCCGGCGGGCAGGTGGCGGGAGGCGAGCCAGGCGTAGCTGTCCACCACATTGGAGGCGATGAGGGTGTGCTCGAGGTCGAACACGGCCAGGTGGCGGTCGGGCGACAGGATGGCCCGCCGCGCTCGCTCCGGCCGGCTCTCGACGACCGAGCGCCCCGGGGACGTGCGGACCCGGGCGTGCTCGACGATCGAGGGCAGGTGGACGTCCCGGGCGTAGCGGTCCCAGTCGATCACCGCCGGGTCGAAGCAGAAGTCGCGCCGGTCGTCGTCGTCGAGCGACGCCCACAGCGCCAGCAGCCGGTCGACGCGGTAGCGGGCCTCGGTCTCGGTATAGGCGCCGTACAGCTCGACGTAGCCGAGCGCCCGCTTGGCGAGCACGCTGCGGTCCTCGAGACGCGACAGGAGGGCGGCCTGGCGGCCCCGCACCGGCAGGGTGGTGACCACCCGCTCCACCGCGTCCATCGCCCGGGTGGCTCGCTGGAGCTGGCGCTGGACGCGCCCCCGGCCGGGGAACGACCAGTCGGGGACGCTGATGGGCTGGTTGCGGTCGTCGTAGATGGGGTGGCGGCCGAACCACTCCTGGACCAGTTCGACGAGGCGTCCGTACCGGAGCGGGTTCCGCACGCCGGAGGCGACGTGGTAGACGGCTGGCTCGGCGGGGTCCGGTCCGGCGGCGGCGACGGCCAGGATGGCGGCCACCACCATGTCCACCGGGATGACGTCGATCACGCCCTCGGGCACCCCGGGAAATTCGCGCAGTAGCCCCCGGGCATAGGAGATGATGATCGGCTCGGCCATGCGGAAGCCGCGGATCCATCCCGGCACCGGCTCGGCCAAGGAGGACTCGATGATCGACGGCCGGACGATCGTCAGCGGCACGACGTCGGCCGCCGGCGCGTGGCCGGCACCGTGCCCGTCGACCAGCGCGCGCTCGCCCATGGCCTTGGTGAAGGGGTAGGCGTCGGGCCACCCGAGCGACTGGGCCCTGGACGTGCCGGCGTCGACCAGCTGCCGCTTGATCCAGTCATGGCGGAGGCGCTCGGCCCGGGCGGCGAGCAGGTGCTCGCCGGCGCCCCCCAGCTCCTCGCGCGCCTTCTTGGCGAAGCGGGTGAGCTCCTCGCCGCGGCGCGACGCCGCCTCGAGGTCACGCCGGAGCCGGCGGGCGTGGTCCACCTCGGCCCGCCAGTCGACGTCGAGGCTGAAGCGGTTGGCGTCGAGCAGCTCCTCCTTGGCCTCGCCCTGGTGGGTGCCGGCGACGTAGGCGGTCGACACGGCGATCATGTGGGGCGGAGGGGTGCCAGCTTCGCGGTGGACGGCGCCGACCGTCGCCGCCACCCGGGCGGGTCCGAGGAGGTTGATCTCGACCGCCTGGTCGAGCGGCGCGTCGAAGCTCACGGTGGCGGCCGAGTGGATGACGACGTCGCACGAGGCCAGCGCACGGCGGCCCTCCCCGTCGAGACCGAGGCCGTCCCGGCTGACGTCGCCCGCCACCGCCGTGATCCGTGCGGCGACCGCGTCGTCGAAGCGCTCGCCCAGCTGTTGCCGAAGGCGAGCGAAGCAGTCGTTTCTCAGGATCTCCCGGGCGACGCGGGCGGCCGCATCGGCCCGCCGCCCCGGGCGGACGAGGACCACCACCTCGGCCCCGGGAACGGCTCGCACGATGCGCTCGACGAGGGCCGTCCCGAGGAAGCCGGTGCCGCCGGTGACGAAGAACCGTCGCCCGGCCAGGCGGCGGGGTATGGAGCCCCCCGCGCCGGAGGCGGCGGGCTCCGTCGGGGCATCCGTGCGTCGCTCCTCGGCGCCGGGCACCCGTCGGGCACCGCGCCGTCCCTCCCCGGTCGGCATCCAGTCTGTCTACCATCTGGTAGACAGACTGTCTACCAGATGGTAGGTATTGGTCCCGTGGCGGTGACCAGCGAGACGCCGGACCGCATCCTCGACGCCGCGCTGGCGTCGTTCGGTACCCGAGGCTACGACGTTACGTCGCTCGATGCGCTGGCGGCGGCCCTCGGCGTGCGCAAGCAGTCGATCCTCTACTGGTTCCCCAGCAAGGAGGCGGTGCTCGAGGCGGTCATCACCCGGAGCGCCGGGGAGCTGCGCGTGGCGCTCGAGGGCGCGCTCGATCGGGCCGGCGGCGGATGGGAGCGGGTCGAGGCGGTGGTGCGCTCGGTCTTCCGCCTGGCGGCGCACCAGCCTGAGCTGCTGGGGCTCGTGCGGGAGGTGTCCCGGCTCGGGCCGCCACCGGCCACCCAGATGACCGCCGCCCTGCGGCCACTGGTGGAGCGGGCCTCGTCCTTCCTCGAGGCGGAGATGGACGCCGGTCACATGAGACGCCACGACCCCCACCTGCTCCTGCTGGCCATCTACTCGACGGTGATCGGGATGATCACCGAGGTCGACGTGCTGCGGGCCCTGGGCGACGAGCCGACCGCCCGCTCGCTCGTCCGGCGGCGCGCCGACGTCCTCGCCCTGCTGCGCTCGGCGCTGCTCACGGACTGAGGCGCGGGCTGCCCTTCCCCGTGTGGGTCGGGTCCGCCGGCGGTTGTCTCAGCGGGCGGGCGGGACCCTCTTCTTCGCCGGCTTGGGCGGCGTCTTCGGCGTGTAACGCTTGTTCGCCTCGGGCGGCTTGCGGTTGCCGGGTCCCGTGCCGTTGCCGGTGGTGCTCTTGCCGCCGCGGGCCGTCCTCGTTCGACGGGTCGTGCCGCGGCCGACCGGTGGCGCGTAGCCCGGCCGCGCCGACTTGGCGTTCGGGGCGCCGTACTTCTGGGTGCGCCATCCTCGCAGGAGGATCCAGCCGGCCAGGAAGATGAACGGCAGCATGAGGTAGGTGCCGAAGGAGATGCCGGTGAGGCCGGCGGTGAACGCCAGGGCCGAGCGCCGCCCGATGCGGGCGGTCACGAAGATCGCCAGGGCCAGGACGAGCCAGACCGCCAACGGAAAGGCGTAGTGGCTGACCGGGTAGACGCCGTTGCAGGTGGCGGCGGCGGAGCCGTGGGTCGTGTAGGTGAGATGGTTCGGGCAGTGACGGCCGACGGGCTTTGTCATCGTCGCCACGACGACCTTCGAGACCATGTACGGGACGCTCTCGTAGACCGCGACGACGGCGGCGAACACCGCCGCGGCCGTCCCGAGCTTCCGCTCGAGCGGGTCGACGCGGACGATGCGGGACCTCTTCTCATCGTCGGTGAGGCGCGAGTAGTCGTCGGGCTCGGGAGGGAGGACCGTGGGCCCCTTCCTGGCCGGCCGGAGGAACGTCTGGGACACCCGTTGCCAGCCGGTCGTCCAGGTGGGCGCGGCCGATGTCGAGCCTTCTCCGGTGGAACCGCCAGATGAGAACCGCGCCATGGCCTC
>JBOGGF010000026.1:0-1694 GCA_050743965.1 Acidimicrobiales bacterium | reverse complement strand
GACCTCGACCCCGCGGCGCGTGGACGGGCCCCCGGCGGGCAGGCCAACCGAGCGGCCTCCCCCACCCCGCCGGGGGCACCAAGCAAGAGAACAAGGCAGTGCCCCGGCGAGGGACCAACCAGCACCGGGGCAACCGACAGGGAGAAGGATAGCAATGGCCAGACAGGGACGCTGGGGCGAGGTCACCGACTCCGTCATCGTCAGCATCGACGGCGTAGAGGTTCTCCTCCGCGCCTACCTCGGCGGGCTGCTCACCGGCTGCACCCGCACCGACGACCTCGACACGTGGGGCCCCGAGAGCGCGGTCTACCGATGAGCGGCTGGATCGTCGTCACCGCGTGGACCATCTTCGGGCTCTCCGCCCTGTTCATCTGCGAATACACGTTGAAACGGTCCCACGACACCAAGTTCGAGCGCCACGTTGACGACGCGCTCGCCATGGTCGCCGAGCAGCACCGGCTGCAACGCCGCGAGGCCGACCTGACGCCCATCCACGACCGGCTCGTCTGCGACGCCCACGAGCACGAGTTCGAGGACCACCGGTGAGCGCCTGGGTGTGGTGGTGGCGCCACCGGGCCGCCATCGCCGCCGAACGGCACCGCTGCCGCGCCGAGCACGCCGCCAACCTGACCGCCGCCCACGCGAGGGGGACCCGATGAGGACCCGGATCCTGGCCTTCGTCGTCAATGCCGTGTGCCGTCCGCTGGTCATCGCCCTCGACGTGGCAGCCGAGGTCATCGACTCCGCCGCCGCCTACGTCGACCCCGACGAGGGGGACGCAGTGACCACCTACCGCGAGGACGTGATCGAGCCATGAGCGAGATGTGGCGCCGCTGCGAGGCCCAGGTCGACGCGCCACGGCTGCGGCCGGCCACCACCGTCCTGTCCGGCCCGGTGCCCACCCGCGAGGATCCCGGCCCCGAGCCCGTACGCCGCCCGGTGGGATTCGCAACGCCGGCCGCCGAGGCCGACCCGCTGCTCTGGCAGGGAGACCAGGCATGAGCGGCCTGCTGGAACGCCTCGGAGGCATCGCGGTCGCACCGATCCTGTGGCTGGCCTCGCTGCGCGGCTGGCGGATCGACCTGACCGACCTGACCGAGGACGACGCCGAGGAGCAGTCATGACCACGATCCGCGCAGGCGCACCGCCCGCTGACCCGCCCGATTCCACCGCCGATGTGAGCCTGTGCATCCGCACCGGAGACCCCGGCATCCGGACGCAGCTGTATCGGCTCGGGCAGGGCGACATGGCCCAGCTCGAGGTCGGCGCGCTACTGATCCGGCTGCCCGCCACGCTGCCCAACGACGACAAGGCCGCGTTCCTGCGGCGGCTCTCCTCGAGCGCGCTCGAGCTCGCTGACGAGATCGGGGGCGTGTCGTGAACGCCGACTCGGTGGGCGGTCTCCAACCCGGCCACAACCCTCGCGGCAGCCTCGCAGAACGCATCGACTACATTCCGAAGCCGTGGGAGGAGCGGGCCCTGTGCGCCCAGACCGACCCCGAGCTGTTCTTCCCCGACAAGGGCGGCAGCACCCGCGAGGCCAAGGCCGTCTGCGCCGTCTGCCCGGTCGCAGTCGAGTGCCTCGACGACGCCCTGGCCGACCCCCGCGACCGCTTCGGGATCCGCGGAGGTCTCTCCCAGAGGCAGCGTCGCAAGATCCGCAAACAGCTAGCAAGCGAACCCGCCCACGACGA
>JBOGGF010000025.1:0-2078 GCA_050743965.1 Acidimicrobiales bacterium | reverse complement strand
CCGCCTCCAGCTTCCGCTGGAGAACAGGATCGGGAAGGACGTACGGCAGCACCGTGAAGCCGTCGGCGACGAGTTGTTCCGACGCGAGCAGCGTCTCCTCGCCGTCGGGGAGCAGGTAGCGCGGATCCGGGATGACCTCGAGCTTGATCCAGTCCGGCAGGCCGCCGGCCCGCGCGAGCCTGGCGACCCGGACGGCCTCCTCGGCGGTCATGTTCGCCGCCCACGGCACGAGCGCCGGCTTGTCCAGCGCGCCGATGATCGTGGTCACGCTCCAGAACCGGACGTCCTCAGCCTCCGGCTTTGCGACGTCGACCGGGACGGCGTTGGCGAGGAGATCGGTCATCGGGAGCCTCCCGGCGCTCCGGCCAAGCGCCGGAGATCGGCGGCGAGCTGGATCGTTCCCGCCTCGCCATCGACGTTGAGGTCGTCAAGCCGGTCAGCGGCCAGGATCAGCAGGGAGCGGGCGTCGTCCTCGCCAGCTCCTGCGATCAGCCATCGCGCGCACGACCAAGGGGAAACGGTCGGCGTCATGCCCGCACCTCGATTCCCGACGCATCATGCTGGGCGTCGGAGAAGGCGTCGCAGAGCTCCTCCCAGGCGGCGCGGGCTGCGTCCGCCTCCGCCTGCCAGTAGGAGCGGGTCGGCTCCTCGTCGGGAGCACACTGGTCGCGCCGCCGGAGGCAGAGCGCCTGCCGATCGAGCAGGCACCGCAGCGCGGCGTCGACGGACCTGAGCGTGACGCTGGCGCGGGTGGCACTCGCCATCAGAAGCTCCCGCCGTCCGGGCCGGCTTGGTCACCGGCTGCGGCGCTGACCGAGCTGTCAGACACGGCGGCGCGCTGGACCGGTCCGGCGGGAGAAGTTCCGCCCGTCCCCGGAGCGGCGAGCCGCAGGCCGTGCGTGAACGCACCGCTCGACGGGGACGGGACGGACGTGGTCGGGCCGAGGAGGTGGACCGCCGCCGGCGTGTCCTGCATCGATCTGACGTGCTCCCGGCGCAAGGCAGCGAGCGCGGCCGCCAGACGGTCAAGGTCGGCGGTGTAGTGGCGCACGCAGGCCGGCAGCGGCCAGGTGACGACGACCCGGCGCCAGCACGTCCACCCGCCGGCCTCGCACCGACGAAGGCGGACCCGGAGAGCGAACGCCGGAGTGGCGTGGCGGCGATAGCGCCAGGTCACGTCTTCTCCTCCCGTTCGACGAGACCCCCGTAGACGACTTCCAGCAGCCGGCCCGTCGGGATGCTCCAGCGACGGCGTCCCTCCCGAGGCAGCGCGGGGATGCCGCCGGACTGGCACTGGTTCTTGACCCACTTCTCCGATCGGCCCAGCAGCGCGCTCGCCCCGAGGACCGTCAGGAACGGCGGGAGCTTCTCGCCCGTCACCGGGTGCGTGACCGTGAGGGAGGCGGTCACGACGCGAACGCCTTCTCACCGAACACGCGCACTGACCGGCGCGTCGTGGCCGACGCCTGAGGCTTGAACGACGGGGTCTTGGCCTTCCCTCTGGGCGCCGGTGCCTTTTCCACCATCTGCGGCTTGTCGAGCACGAACGTCAGCGGGTGCGGGTCGTGCCCTGCGTCGAACGCCTTGATGTAGTCGCGCACGGGGGGCGGCGTCCGGTAAGCGAGGCGGTAGGTCTTGCCGTTCTCTTTCAACGAGAACCGGATGGTGTTGACGTTGACCTCGACGCGGTTGGCGTCGGGGACGAGTCGGGCGATCGCGGTGGAGACGACGCAGTAGTGCTCGTTCCCTCTGCACCCTTCGGCGCAGTCCTTCTCGGTGACTTCGACGTCGAGCCTGGTGTTCATGCCGCTCCCTCCATCTCCTGCTGTTCGCGCCTGAGGCGGTTCCTCTTCCTCTGCCTGTACTGGTCCCGGGCGAAGTGCGGATCGGTTGCCCGCTTGGCCTCGCGGTAAGCGCGGTCGTACGCCCTCCCGGCCTCGCGGTTGGCCTCGTAGTAAGCGCGGCTGTAGGCCCTCCGGGCCTCGCGGTTGGCCTCGCGGTAAGCGCGGTTGCGGGCAATCTCGGCCTCGCGGTTGGCCTCGCGGTAAGCGCGCTTGCGGGCAATCTCGGCCTCGCGG
>JBOGGF010000024.1:0-2280 GCA_050743965.1 Acidimicrobiales bacterium | reverse complement strand
GTCCTCCACCGTCACGATGTGCAGCGGCTTGGTCCGGTTGATGATGTCGACGATCGACGCCAGGGACGTCGACTTCCCCGATCCGGTCGGCCCGGTCACGAGGACCAGGCCCCGGCGCATCTCGGCGAAGCTGGCCACCGTCTCGGGCAGGCCGAGGCCGGCGAATTCCGGGATCTCGTGCGGGATCGGCCGAAGGGCGACGGCAATGGTGCCACGCTGGAGGCAGACGTTCACACGGAACCGGCCCACCCCGTTGACCGAGTGGGAGGTGTCGAGCTCGTGCTCGGCCTCGAACTTCTCCCGCAGGCCCTGGGGCAGGACGCCGAAGATCATCTCGCGGACCGTGTTGGGGTCGAGCGGCGGGACGCCGTCGAGTGGGCGCAGGGCGCCGTGCAGCCGCACCGTCGGGGGCATGTTGGCCGTGAGGTGCAAGTCCGACGCGCCAACCTCCACCGCGTAGCGCAACAGGTCGTCGAGGTGGAGCGGGAGCTCCTCCCCCGACACCAGGTGCCCGCCTTCGGCCGCCACGGCCCCCAGACTGCCGACCGGTGCCGCCGGGGCGGCAGACCCCGCGCCGTTCGCCGACGCGCCGTTCGCCGCGGGCACGGCCGCGGGCGCCTCGATCCCCAGCAGGGCGTCGATCACGCCGGGGTCCCCCAGCGCGGGCATCACCTGGTGGCCGACCAGCTCGCCGAGGGACCGGACCACCACCGGCTCGGGCGGCTCGGCGAAGACGACCACCAGCTGGCTCCCCACCAGCCGCAGCACCACGGCGCGGTGCTCCCGGGCGACGTGGGGCGCGAGCAGCGCGACCAGCTCGGGGGCCGGCCGGTCCGAGGTGAGGTCCACCGCGGGCAGGCGGGACAGCTGGGACAGGGTGCCCACCACCACCGACGCCGGCGCCACGCCGCGGGCAATGGCGAGGGCGCCCAACGGCATGTCGCTCGCCAGGGCCTCGTCGACCAGGGCGACCAGGCTCTCCTCGTCGACGTAGCCGGCCGTGGCCAGCGCCCGTCCCAGCCGCCGGGACCATTCGGCCCGGGCGGTTGCCGGAGGGGCGGTCACACCACCACCACCCGCAGGACCTCCTCGAGGGTCGTCCGGCCGCTGACCGCCTTCAGCAGGCCGTCCTGGCGCAGCGTCCGCATGCCCTGCTCGATCGCCACGCGCTCCATGCTCACGATGGACTGCTGCTCGATGATCATCCGCTCGATCTCCTCGGTGATGCTCATGACCTCGCCCAGGACCATCCGGTCGAAGTAGCCGGTGTTGCTGCAGGTGCGGCAACCGACGGCGCGGTACAGCGTGGACGTCGCCACCCCTTCTAGATCGGCCTCCTTGTAGCCGGCGGCAAGGAATTCTTTTTCGGAAGCGTCGTAGGGCTCCTTGCACCGGTCGCACAGCATCCGGGCGAGGCGCTGGGTGAGCACGCCGCCGACGGCCGAGGTGACGAGGAACGGCTCGATCCCCATCTCGGTCAGGCGCAGCGGGGTGGAGGCCGCCGTGTTGGTGTGCAGGGTGGTGAGGACGAGGTGGCCCGAGAGAGCCGCCTCCATGGCGATGGTGGCCGTCTCGGCGTCGCGGATCTCGCCGATCAGGATGATGTCCGGGTCGGCCCGCAGGATCGACTTGAGGGCGGTCGAGAAATAGAGCCCGGCCTTGTGGTTGATCTGCACCTGGGTGATGCCGTCGATCTGGTACTCGACCGGGTCCTCCACCGTCACCACCGCCTTCTCCGACGACATGACCTCCTGCAGGGTGCCGTAGAGGGTGGTGGTCTTCCCGGCGCCGGTCGGCCCGGTGACGAGGATGACCCCGTAGGGGTGGTTGTAGGCGGTGGCGTAACGGTCGAGGGTGTCGGGGAGGAAGCCGAGCTCGGGCAGCCGGCGGATGCTGGCCGACTTGTCGAGGAGCCGCATGACGCACGTCTCGCCGTAGAGGGTGGGGAGCACGGCGAGGCGGAGGTCGATCTGGCGGTCGCCGACCGACAGGGACACCCGGCCCTCCTGGGGCACCCGGTGCTCGGTGATGTCCATCTCGCCGAGCACCTTGAGGCGGCTCACGACCGCCGCGTGGATCGACGGCGACGCCGAGCTGGCATCGTGCATCACGCCGTCGATCCGGAACCGGATCCGGAGGCGTCGGGGCGTCGGCTCGATGTGGATGTCGCTCGCCCGCTCGTTGAGCGCCTGGAGGATGAGCAGGTTCACGTACCTGATGATCGGCGCGTCCTCGACGACGGACTGGATGGCCTCGAGCTCGCTTTGGGCCGTGGAGGCG
>JBOGGF010000023.1:0-3427 GCA_050743965.1 Acidimicrobiales bacterium | reverse complement strand
ACGTCCGGACGGCCGCTGCCGCGGCGCGGGGCGGCAAGATGGCGGGCGCCCTCCAGGTGGCCTTCCGCACCGGCGCCGTCCCCGGCATGCTCTGCGTCGGCCTGGGCCTCGTCGGCGCCACCGCCATCGTCTTCATCTTCCAGAACACCGCCACCGCAGTCCTCATCGGCTTCGCCTTCGGCGCCTCGCTGTTGGCCCTCTTCATGCGGGTCGGCGGCGGCATCTTCACCAAGGCGGCCGACGTCGGCGCCGACCTCGTCGGCAAGGTGGAGGCCGGGATCCCCGAGGACGACCCCCGCAACGCCGCCACCATCGCCGACAACGTGGGCGACAACGTGGGCGACTGCGCCGGGATGGCGGCCGACCTCTTCGAGTCCTACGAGATCACCATCATCTCGTCGCTCATTCTCGGGTACTCGGCCTTCCGCACCCTTCCCGGCCATACCGCCAACACCACCGCGGCGGTGCTCTTCCCCCTGATCGTGCCGGCCATGGGCATCATCGCCTCGATCCTGGGCGTCTTCGCCGTCCGTGCCCGGGACAAGGACCGCAATGCCATGGCACCCATCAACCGGGGCTTCTGGCTGGCGTCGGTGCTGACGGTCATCGGCGCGTTCTTCGTCGCCGACTTCTACGTGCACGACCTCAAGGTCTTCTGGGCGGTGCTCACCGGTGTGGTCCTTGCCCTGGTGGCCAGCCAGATCACCGAGCAGTTCACCTCCACCGAGCGCAATCCGGTCCGGGAGATCGCCGAGTCGGCCCGGACCGGCCCGGCCACCACCGTGCTGTCGGGGATCGCCTACGGCCTCGAATCGTCGGTGTGGGCGATCATCGCCATCGCCATCGCCCTCGGCGTGGCGATCGGCCTCGGCGGCGGCAACATCCAGCTGTCGCTGTACCTCGTGGCCCTCATCGGGATCGGGCTCCTGGCGACCACCGGCATGGTGGTGTCCGAGGACAGCTTCGGTCCGGTGTCGGACAACGCCGCGGGCGTGGCCGAGATGTCCGGCGAGTTCAGTGGCGAGGCCGAGCGCGTCATGGTGAGCCTCGACGCCGTGGGGAACACGACCAAGGCCATCACCAAGGGGGTGGCCATCGGCTCGGCCGTCATTGCCGCGGTGGCACTCTTCGCTTCCTTCATCGAGACGGTGGGCGAGCAGCTCAAGCTGCCGGCGGCCAACCTGTTCCAGGACGCGGCGACCCAGATCAACGTGTCCAACCCGACCGTGTTCGTGGGGCTCCTCATCGGCGGCTCGGTGGCCTTCCTCTTCTCTTCCCTGGCCATCCGGGCAGTGGGGCGGTCGGCCGGTACCGTGGTCCAGGAGGTGCGGCGCCAGTTCCGTGACCACCCCGGGATCATGGACTACTCCGAGACGCCCGAGTACGGGCGGGTCATCTCGATCTGCACCGCCGCCGCCCAGCGGGAGCTGGCGACGCCGGCGCTCCTCGCCATCCTGGCGCCGGTCATCGTCGGCTTCGGGATCAACTACCTCGCCCTGGGGGCGTTCCTGGCGGGGGCGATCCTCACCGGCCAGCTGATGGCCAACACCCTGTCCAATTCGGGTGGGGCGTGGGACAACGCCAAGAAATTCATCGAGGACGGCAACGAGGGGGGCAAGGGATCGGAGGCCCACAAGGCGGCCGTCATCGGCGACACCGTGGGCGACCCGTTCAAGGACACCGCCGGCCCCGCGCTCAACCCGATGATCAAGGTGATGAACCTGGTCTCGCTGCTCGTCCTCCCGACGGTCATCACCCTCCGCCACAACACCGGCGCCCGCTACGGCATCGCCATCGCCTCCCTCGTCGTCCTCCTGGTCGCCATCGCCTTCTCGAAGCGCAAGGCGGCCAGCATGGACACCGAGCTGCCGGCGCCGACCACGGGGGCGCCCGCCCCCGCCCCGGTCGCGGCGGCGGACTGAGGCCAGGCCGACCGGCGGCCGCTGCGAGATCCGGAGGAGTGCCTTGACAGCGACCCACCCTGACCGGGAGCCTTTCGTCGTCATGTCCGCCACCCGACACCAACGCATCCGTCTTCGGTACCGGCGGACCGGTCGCGCCCGCCCACCTGGAGGGGGGCTCCTCGATGGGTAAGGCGCTGGTCATCGTGGAGTCGCCGGCAAAGGCCCGCACCATCGGCGGCATGCTGGGCCCCGACTTCGTGGTCGAGTCGTCGATCGGCCATGTCCGCGACCTGCCGCGGGGTGCCGACGAGGTGCCGGCGGCGTACAAGGGCGAGGACTGGGCCCGCCTCGGCGTGGACGTCGACAACGGCTTCAAGCCGCTCTACGTCGTGTCGTCGACCAAGAAGTCGGTGGTGGCCAACCTGAAGCGCCTCTTGAAGGACGCCGAGGAGCTCTACCTCGCCACTGACGAGGACCGCGAAGGCGAGTCGATCGCCTGGCACCTGAGCGAGGTGCTCTCGCCCCGGGTCCCGGTCAAGCGAATGGTGTTCCACGAGATCACGCCGGCGGCCATCCGCCGGGCGGTGCAGGAGTGGCGCGAGCTCGACCGCCGACTGGTGGATGCCCAGGAGGCCCGCCGGATCCTCGACCGCCTCTACGGCTACGAGGTGTCGCCGGTCCTGTGGAAGAAGGTCATGCCCCGCCTCTCGGCCGGCCGGGTCCAGAGCGTGGCCACCCGCATGGTGGTCGAGCGCGAGCGAGCCCGCATGCGGTTCCGCTCGGCCACGTGGTGGGGGGTCGAGGCGACGCTCGCTGCGCCGGGGCGCGGGGCTCGGGACGCGGGCGACCGCGCCGGCGGCGCCGAGGCGGCGGACGGGACAGCGGCGCCGGCCACGTTCGGTGCCACCCTCGTGACCGTCGAGGGGACGCCGGTCGCCACCGGCCGGCACTTCGACGCCGAGGGCCGGGTCGCCACCGCCGAGGCGGTCCGGGTGCTGGGCGAGGAGGAGGCACGTGGGCTGGCGACCGGCCTCGCCGGGCAGCAGTTCACCGTGCGCTCGGTCACCGAGCGGCCGTTCCGGCGATCCCCGGCGCCACCGTTCATGACGTCCACCCTCCAGCAGGAGGCCGGTCGCAAGCTGCGGTTCAGCTCCCAGCGGGCGATGCAGGTGGCCCAGCGCCTCTACGAGCAGGGCTGGATCACCTACATGCGCACCGACTCGACCACCCTGTCGGACGAGGCGCTCTCGGCTGCCCGCTCCCAGGCCACCGCGCTGTACGGGTCGGCGTACGTCCCCGACGTGCCCCGCCGTTACGAGCGCAAGGTCAAGAACGCGCAGGAGGCCCACGAGGCGATCCGGCCGGCCGGCGAGACCTTCAGGACCCCCGACCAGGCCGCCAACGCGCTGAACGGCGACGAGCTGCGCCTCTACGAGCTGATCTGGAAGCGGACGGTCGCCTCCCAGATGAACGACGCCACCGGGATGAGCGCGCAGGTCCGGCTGGTGGCGACGGTGCCCGAC
>JBOGGF010000022.1:0-3464 GCA_050743965.1 Acidimicrobiales bacterium | reverse complement strand
GATACAGCGTGACCTGTTCCTTGGTCAGGGTGCACAGCTCGTTCATCTCCATCTTCTCCGGCAGATCGGGGACGATGGTGCGGTCCGTCTTGAGCCGCCGCAAAATGAAGGGCCGGGTGAGGGTGCGCAGCCGCTCGGCCGCGTCCTGTTCCCGGTACCGCTCGATGGGCACGGCGAAGTGCTCCCGGAAGGCCGAGGCGGAGCCGAGGAGGCCCGGATTCAGGATCTCCATGATCGACCACAGCTCGCCCAGGTGGTTCTCGACCGGGGTGCCGGTGAGGGCGACGCGCCGGGCGGCCGGCAGTGCCCGGACCGCCCGGGTCTGCTTGGCCTCGGGGTTCTTCACGTTCTGCGCCTCGTCGAGCACCACCCGGTGCCATCCCACCTGGGCGAGGGCCGCCCGATCCCGCTCGACGAGCGGGTAGCTGGTGATCACCACGTCGGCCGAGGCCGCCGCCGCCGCCAGCTCCTCGCCCCGGGCCCGGCGGGCGCCGTGGTGGACCCGGACCCGCAGGCCCGGGGTGAACCGCTCGGCCTCTCGTTGCCAGTTGCCGACGACCGAGGTCGGGCACACCACGAGGGTCGGTCCCACCGTCGGTCCCACCGGCCGCCGCCGCCCCGACCTCGACGCCCGCTCGGACTGCAGGAGCGCGAGCACCGTCGCCGTCTTGCCCAGCCCCATGTCGTCGGCCAGGCAGGCTCCGAGGCCCGCGCCCTCGAGCAGCGCCAGCCACGCCACCCCCCGCTGCTGGTAGGGACGGAGCTCGCCCTCGAACCCGGAGGGCGTCGGCCGGACCTCGATCGAGCGCTCGAGCTCACCGCGCAGCAAGGCGCCGAGCATCCCGTCGGCCTCGACCCCGAGGACGGGGACGCCGCCCACCGCTGCGTCTTCCCCGGCGGCGAGCCGCACCAGGTCGCCGAGGGGCGCCGCCCGCCCGGACGCCGAGCGGCGCCGGGTCAGGAATTCGACCAGTCGCTCGGCCTCGCCGGGTCGCAGCTCCATCCACTGGCCCCGCACCCGGACCAGGGACGACTTGAGCCCGGCCAGGCGGCGCAGCTCGGCCAGATCGAGTGCCTCTTCGCCGAGCGCCGCCTGCCAGTCGAACCGGCACAGGCCGTCCTGGTCGAGCAGTCCCGACCCGGTTGCCGCCTTGGCACCGGTGGTGGTCGCCTTCGCCCGGACCCCGAGCCGGGAGGAGGGTCGTCGCCACCACGATGGCAGCAGGACCCCGAAGCCGGCCACCTCGAGGGCCGGTGCCACGTCGGCGAGGAAGTGGTGTGCACCGTCGAGGTCGAGGTCGAGGCCGACCGGCGCGGGCTCCCGCAGCGCCGTCGCCAGCTCCGGGTACGCCCGCACCGCCCGGCCGAGCTCGGCCAGGAGCACCTCGTGCGGCGCCTCGAGGGTGCGTGCCGCACTGGCCAGCGCCGCCGGCGCCCGCCACACCTCCGTCGCGTCGACCACCAGGCTGAGGTCGTCGGTCGCCTGGAGCAGCAGCTCGACCCGCCACGGTCCTTCGCCCGCCGTGCCCGGACCGGCGGTGCCGGCGGCGGGGTGGGCCGCCCCGGTGGCGGGATCGATGGGCTCTTGCTCTTCCCCCTCGGCATCGGGCTCCCGGAGGCGGAAGCAGAGCCGCCAGGGGCCGCCGCGCCCGGCGGCGCCCGAGCGCCACTCCGCCACCAGGCCTTCGAGCTTGGCCAGGTCGCCCGGGTCGGCGAGGACCTCGGGATCGTCGGCGGTGAGCGCCGCCAGCCATGCCGCGGCCACCGGTGGCTTCGCACCGGGGCGCCACGACGGCGGGAGGACCGAGCGGCGTGCCCGCGCCAGCGCGTCGCGGCAGGCGACGTCGACCATGGCGGCGCGGGCATGGGCGACCAGTGCGAGCGGGTCGGCACCCGCCGGGGCGGACGGGACGGGTCCGTGCGGGTCGGCGCCGTCGGGCCGGCAGAGGGCCCGGCACGCGGGGGGAAGGGCGGCCGCGACGGCCCGGAGCCGCTGGTCGTCGACGCCGCCGCCGAGGGGAGCCCACCGGGCCAGGTGACGGCCGCCGGTGGTGGCCAGCTCGGGCAGGACCCGACCGGCGGCGACGGCTTCGAGCGCCAGCCCTGCCACCGCGGCCAGGGCGGTGATCGACGCCCCGGGATGGAGGGTGGGGTCGCCGCCGGACCCGCCGGACCCGCCGGACCCGCCGGACCCGCCTGCGCCGCCGGTGCCGCCGGCGCAGGCGAGCAACATGTCGAGGGCGGCGCTCGGCCCGCAGCGCAGGACCGGGACGACGAACGGCCACAGATCACCCGACCCGGTCCCCCCACTCCCCGGCCCGCCCGCGCCCGGGTCCCCCTGGCGGACGAGCTGAGGGGAGGGCTCGGGCCGGTCCGGTCCTCCGGGCAGCCACAGCGCCACCTCGCCGGCCCGGGCGACGGCGACGGCCAGCGGGGCCGCTCCCGAGCGCAGGCCGGCCATGGCCGACCGGAGCGCGTCCTGGGTGGCGGCGAACGGGTGGGGGACGGCCCGTGGCGTCGACGGTCGCCGACCACGGCGGGCCGGCCCGGCGGCCGGGAGCGACCCGTCCTCCGCCCACAGGAGCAGTTCCCCTCCGCCGGCGGCGTCCCAGATCCCGTGCAGCGCGAGCACCCGGGCGAGCGTAGTCAGGGGGTGGGTCGGCGAGGGCTTCCCGACACGGCGCCGGAGCGCCGCGCCCTCAGCTCAGTAGTGCCAGGGGAACGGCGACCAGTCTGCGTCGCGCTTTTCCAGGAAGGCGGCGCGGCCCTCCCGTGCCTCCTCGGTGCCGTAGGCCAGGCGGGTCGCCTCGCCGGCGAACAGCTGCTGGCCGACGAGACCGTCGTCGAGCAGGTTGAAGGCGTACTTGAGCATCCGCTGGGCCGTCGGGCTCTTCCCGTTGACCTCCCGGGCCCACCCGAGGGCGACCTGCTCGAGGTCGGCGTGGGGGACCACGGCGTTGACCGCCCCCATCTGGTGCGCCTCCTCGGCGGAGTAGGTGCGGCCGAGGAAGAAGACCTCCCGGGCGAACTTCTGGCCGACCTGGCGGGCCAGGTAGGCCGAGCCGAAGCCGGCGTCGAAGCTGGCGACGTCGGCGTCGGTCTGCTTGAACCGGCCGTGCTCGGCGCTCGCCAGCGTCAGGTCGCACACGACGTGGAGGCTGTGGCCGCCCCCCGCCGCCCACCCGGGCACGACGCAGATCACCACCTTCGGCATGAAGCGGATGAGCCGCTGCACCTCGAGGATGTGCAGCCGGCCGGTGCGGGCCCGGTCCACCGAGTCCGGCGTGTCACCCGACGCGTACTGGTAGCCATCCCGCCCGCGGATCCGTTGGTCGCCTCCGGAGCAGAACGCCCAACCGCCGTCACGGGGAGATGGCCCGTTACCGGTGAGCAGTACGCAGCCCACGTCCGGGCTCTGGCGGGCATGGTCGAGAGCCCGGTACAACTCGTCGACGGTGTGGGGG
>JBOGGF010000021.1:0-4484 GCA_050743965.1 Acidimicrobiales bacterium | reverse complement strand
CCACCTGCTCCATCAACGCGGCGCTGGCGGGGTCGATCCAGTGGACGTCGTCGATCCACACCAGGACGGGCCGATCGGCCGCCAACCGGCCGAGGAGGCAGAGCACGGCGACCGCCAGCCGGGTTCGCAGGAGACCCGCGTCATCGAGAGAGGGGACCGGGAGACCCACCCCCTCGAAGACCGCGCCCAGCGATGGCAAATCGCTTAGCAGGCAGCCCAGGTCTGCCGCCGGCAAGCGGCGCAGATGGGGGGCCAACGCTGACGTCACCGCGCCGTATGGGGTCTGGGCGCCCGACGCCGGTGCCCGGCCAGCCAGGACGAGAACCCCCTGGGCAGCGGCCCGCAGCCCTATTTGCCTGCCCCAGGCCGACTTGCCAATACCCGCCTCGCCGACCCCGACCATCAGTCCGCCGACACCGCCCGCCAGACGGTGTAATGCCGCCTCGGCGGCAGCCAACTCGTGGCTACGTCCCACGAAGGCGTCGGGTTCCTCCGATGTCACGCGCGAAGCGTACTGGGCGGGTGGGGACGAACCGAGGGGACCATATCTGGTCATCGACAAGTTCGGTATTTCTACCGGTGTCTGCTGGCGCCTCTCCCGGCAACATCGAAGTGTGAACGCCCATGCCAACTATGACAGGAGCATCCAATGACCAATGCCACCCCCAGCAGCCCGCCCACATCGGCAGCGATGAGCCTTCCATCCCCTGCCACCACGGTCCGACGCTTGGCGCCAGTAGACCGCAGCTCTCTGCTGGCGGGCATAGGAGGAATGGTCTTCCTCGTCCTGGTCATCCTGCAGAACGTGCTCAAGGTGGCCACGAACACCTCGGACACGGCGTCGGCGGCGCAGATCCTGCGCTTCGCCCACGACCAGGCCTGGAGCGTTCACCTGCTGGTGGTGACCTACGTCATCGGTTTCCCAGCCCTGTTCCTCTTCGCCGGCGGGCTCACCCGCCGCTGCGAGCAGCTGGCCCGGGCCAGCGACGCGTGGGGCCGCCTCGGGCGCTCCTCGGTGGTGGTCATCGCCGTGCTGTTCGGTCTCATCAACGTGCTCCAAATCGTGCTGGTCGCGGCCCGGGGCGACCTGGCCGGCGACCCGGCGCTGGTGAGGACTCTCTGGACGCTGCACAACGCGGTGTTCACCCTCAATCTCCTCGCCGTGGGCGGTGCCCTCCTCGGTCTCGGACGGGCTGCCGCCCTGTCCGGACTGGTCCCCCGGTGGCTCGGTCGGCTTTCGGTGGCCGGGGCCGCGCTGCTGGCGATCGCCGCCGCACCAGCGGTCGCCGAGGTGCACGGCTCGAAGCTGCTCGCGGTGGGCCTCGTCGGCTTCGTGTGCTGGCTGACCCTGCTCGCCGTGTCATCGGCTCGACTGTTACGGGAAGGCTCGGAGGCTCCGGCTCAGCCCGGCCGAGCGGTGAACGATTGAGTCGCACCGCATGATCCGACCAAGAGCCACCCGCGTCGACACCCGGGCCAGGGCGCAGGCTCAGCGACATCGCAGCTGCGCTCGGGGGGTGATGGCCGTTGTCCACCCGAGCAGCGCGGTTTTCTCGGGGCCGTCACCGACCGCGACGCGATTGAGTCGGGCAGCTGCCAATGTGCTCTAGCGGCCTTCTCCACTGTCGCCGGCAGTGCGGTGGACCTCGGCGAGCATCGCGTCGACGAGGGCCTGGGCCACCCAGGTCGTCACCTCCGCCTCGGCAGCCGCTGAGAGGCTGCGGATGTCGCGCAGCACGACCATCGCCTCCCAGCCGAGGACGACGGCGAGACCCGAGACGAGCCGGTCGAACTGCTCGTCGCTGAGCTCGGCCCGCAGAGGCTCGACCGCTTGCTCGATCCAATCAATCCGCCGGTAGCCCCGCCGCGGCGCCGCGGGGTCCGGACGATCGGGTCGCTCGACGGTGAGACGGATGATTCTCCGCCCGAGTGGCAGCGCCTCGGAGGACATCGCCAAAAGCGTCGCCGCCAGCCCGCGAACGCGCCCACCGACCTCGCTTCCGTGCTCATCCGGCGTGTAGTCCCAGCCGCCCGCGGCCATCTCGCCGAGCGTCGCATCGAGCACGAGCTGTTCGAGCGAGGGAAAGTGCAGGTAGACGGTGCGGCGGGAGACGTCGGCCAGCGACGCGATCTCGGCGACCGACGGCTGGCCACCGGCGCGCAGGAGTTGCTGGGTGGCCTCGACGATCGCATTGCGGGTGCGTCGTCGCTGCGCTATCCGACCGCCCGGTTCTGCCATCGTCCTCCTCGCTACCTCGGGACCGACCCCTTGACGGTTCGGCGGATCCTGACTATACCAATGAGAAGTAATTACACACCAGTGTCGTCAAGGGAGCCGAGATATGGCCGTTCGGTACGTGAACTGCTTCAAGGTGAGGGAAGGGGCCGAAGAGCTCTTCCTCGAGCGCTGGCGGCCGATCAACGCGTATATGACCGCGAAGCCCGGCTACCTGAACGACCGGTTGCACCGCTCGCTCGATCCGGCGGCGACGTACCGCTTCGTGAACTACATCGAGTGGGAGTCGGCCGAGCTGCATGTGGCCGCGCACGACGAGGGCTTCAGGGCACTGATCAGCGAGGAGTGGCGCGCGGCGGTGCAAAGCACCGCCGCTCTCTACGAGGTCATCCACGAGGGCGCGAGGCCGAACTGATCGAAGCCGGTCGATCACTCTGCCCTCGCCCGGGTCAGTTCGGGTCTCCGCCGTTGGTCGATCAGTCAATGCGTCGAACTGGGCGGTCCGGCCACGTTGACCGTGGCAGGACCGCTTCCGGCCCGGACGACGACGATGTGGCTCTCGTGCTCGGAGGGATTGCTCTCGCGGTGGATCGCGCCCTTGGGCACGTGCACGAAGTCACCCGGCCCCGCCTCGATCGCCTGGCGGCCATCCGGTCCGAATTCGAGGCGCACATCACCGTCGACCACGAAGATGGCAGTGTCGTAGGCGCCGTGGTGGTGCCATCCGGACGCCGCGTGCGCCTCGGTGCGGACCAAACCAGCCCACATCCCCTCGACGCTGATCGCCTCCTCGCGGGTCATGCCTGAGGTTGGGTCGGCCTCGTGGCGCTGGACGGGGGTGACCAGCACGAGAGGACCGTCGGATGGACCGCCTCTCGCGTCTGCGGCTTGTTCGACGATTCCCATGGTAAGCCCTCCTACGCTCACGGGGACACCGCTCCAGGTGATCCTGACCACGGTACCTCGGGACCCCGGGCGGGCAGGAGCCCCGACGGAGGGAAGTCCGGACTGGACGTTGCGTGCTGCGGAACCGGCGTGCCGGCGCCCGTTGACGAGGCAGTGATGAGCGCCCGGTCGGACCAGGAGGACAGAGGTCGGGCACCTGTGGTGAGGGCTCCGACGCGGCGTTGCATGCCCACGATGTGAGTCGGTGATCGCCCAACCGGGTGGACCTCACTGGTGGTGCGCAAGGTGCCGACGCTGGTTCACGGCGACGACGGGCACGCTGCTCGAGCGGACGAAGGTCCCTGTTGCGACCTGGCTCATCGTCGCCTGGCATCTCGTGCAGACCAAGATCGGAGTCCCGGCCCTCAGCGTCCAGCGCATCACCGGCGTCAACTACACCACGGCGTGGCTGCTGCTCCAGAAGATGCGAGCTGCCATGGACCAGGACGAGAGCGAGAAGCTGAGCGGCGCCATCGAGCTCGACGAGACCTACGTCGGTGGCGTCGATCCGGGGGCAGGGGGCCGATCCCCCGGGAAGAAGTCGCCCGTGGCCGTGGCCTGTGAGGTGGTCTCGACAACCGTCGTGGGACGGATCCGGCTCGGCCGACTTCCCGATGCATCAGCCCTGGCCATCGCTGATTTCTTGGAGCACGACGTGGAGCCAGGGTCGGTGCTCATCTCCGACGACTGGTCATCCTATGGGCCTGCCCTCGCTGAGCTCGACGCCTATGGACTGCACTACGAAGCCAGGACCACCAACCTGTCGAAGTCCGAGGCGAAGGCGCACGTTGTCCACCCGCACGTCCACAGGGTGGCCTCTCTTCTCGAGCGCTGGCTGCTTGGAACCCACCAGGGGGCGGTCGCCGAGCAGCACCTCGACTCGCGTCGAACAACACCTCCGGCAGCGGCGGATCGACCAGCAGCCAGCCGATGAGGCGCATGCCGCCAAGGTGACGCAGCGGCACAGCGCCATGACCGCCAAGCGTCAGCGAGAACACCGTCAAAGCGAGAGCCGAGCGGGAAGGGCGGAAGATCCGTATCGCCGCAGGCCGCCGCCCGATCAGGAGCCCTCACCCTGATTCCGGGACCGCTACATCTTGTGCTCGCGTAGTCATCCGACGGTGGCCGACCAGGTCCGTCGAGCTGCGGGTAGTGGTCACCTAGGCGTGGCGCTCTCGTACCTCTGGCCCGTCGTCGAGGGCTGCGTCGACGCCTGCTCATTTGGGCTGGTCGCATCGCTGGCGACGGGCGCCGCCGCTCTCGCGATCCGTTGTTTTCGCCGAGGCGGCCTGGGTACGTTGCT
>JBOGGF010000020.1:0-1536 GCA_050743965.1 Acidimicrobiales bacterium | reverse complement strand
GCCCGGCCTCGTCCGCCTGACCGCGCCGAACCCGGGCGTCATGACCGGACCGGGCACCAACACCTACCTCGTCGGTGCCGTCGGTGCCGTCGGTGCCGTCGGTGCCGTCGGTGCCGTCGGTGCGAGCGGTGCTCTCGCCGTGGTCGACCCGGGGCCGGACGACGCCGGCCACCGGCGGGCCATCGTGGAGGAGGCGGGCCGGCGGGGAGTGATCCGCTGGGTGCTGACGACGCATACCCACCCGGACCACGCCCCAGGGGCGGCGCCGCTGGCCCGTGAGGTCGGCGCCCAGCTCGTCGGCTACGAGGCGCGCGACGGCTTCGTGCCCGACGTGGCCGCTGGTGACGGGTGGGTGCTGGAGGCTCCCGGCTTCCACCTCCGCGCCCTGCACACCCCTGGCCACGCCAGCAACCACCTGTGCTGGCTCTACGAGGAGGAGCGGGTCCTGCTCTCGGGCGACCACGTGATGCAGGGCGCGACGGTCGTCATCCGCCCGCCCGACGGCGACATGGCCGCCTACTTGGCGAGCCTCCGGCGCCTGCTCGGCGAGGACGCCTCCCTTGGTCCGATCGCCGCTGTGGCCCCGGGCCATGGCCGGCTCGTCGGCGAGCCGGCGCGGGTGATCGAAGGCATCGTCGCCCACCGGCTCGAGCGCGAGGCCGTGGTGATGGACGCCTTGGCGGCGATGGGCGGCGGCACGATCGACGAGCTTGCCGCCCGGGTCTATTCCGACGTCGCCCCGGCCCTCCTGCCCGTCGCCCGGTTCTCACTCTGGGCCCACCTGCGCAAGCTCGTGGGCGACGGTCGGGCGGTCGGGATCCCTACGCGCTCGACGGCCGATGGCGACGCCGCCGGTGGCGCCCCGCCCGACGTTGGCGCCCCGCCCGACGGCGACGGGCAGCACGAGGAGCTCGCCTGGCGGTGGGAGCCCATCGCCGGCCCGGCGTAGCGGCGCCGGTCGAGCGGCCCGCCCGAGCCCTTCCCGAGCCTCGGCCCCGCTCAGGCCTCGGCCGTGCCCACCGCCTCTTCGACCCGCTCGATGAGACGGGCGGTGCAGCCCGAGGTCTCGATCATCGGCGCCACCTCCTCAGCCACCACCCGGGCCAGCTCGGCGAACGTGGCGGCGAGCGGTCCGCCGCCCTGGGCCACCGGGTCCCCGGCATCGCCCGCAGCGGCCATGTCAGGGTGGAGGGGGATCGAGCCCACCAGTGGCACGCCGAGCGCGGACGCCAGGCGCTCACCGCCCCCCGACCCGAAAAGCGCGTATGCCGTGCCGTGCTCGCACGTGAAGTCGCTCATGTTCTCCACCACGCCGGCGATGCGCAGGTAGCCGCGGCGGGCCATGTCGGCTGCCCGCGAGGCGACCTTCTGGGCCGCAAGCGGGGGAGTGGTCACGAGGAGCATCTCGGTCCGGGGAAGGAGGCGGGCGAGCCCCATCTGGACGTCCCCGGTGCCCGGTGGGAGGTCGAGGAGGAGGTAGTCGACGTCGCCCCAGTGGGCGTCCTGGAGGAACTGCTGGACCGCCCGGTTGAGGAG
>JBOGGF010000019.1:0-6304 GCA_050743965.1 Acidimicrobiales bacterium | reverse complement strand
GGGCGACCTCGGCCGCCCGGTCGGCCACCGCACCCGCTTCGGCGGCGACCACGGCGGGCGGCGAGCCCGAGCGGCGGACCGGTCGCGGCGGGGTCAGCCCGGGGGCGGCTAGGGCGAGGATGGGAGTGGCGAGGGCCATCACCTCGGCCGGCGTCCGGTAGCCGACGGTCAGCTCCACCATGCGAGGCGGCCGGTTGGGCGTCAGGTGCGCCGCCACCTCGTCCCATCCCGACGGTGCCCACGGCCCGGTGGCCTGGGCAATGTCGCCCACCACGGTCATCGAACCGGAGATCGACCGCCGGGCCAGCATCCGCAGCTGCAGGGGCGAGAGGTCCTGGGCCTCGTCGACCACGATGTGCCCGTAGGAGCGGATCGGCTCCTCGTCGGGCGCCGGCTGGCCCCCGTTGGGGGCGGGAATGACGTCGAGGCCGGAGGGCCAGAACCCGACCTCCGCTCGTGCCCGCTCCATCCGCTCGCGGCTCTCGGCCCGGGCGCGCCGGGACCGGCCCCGCCGAGGGCCGAGCAGGGTCCGGGCCTCGTCGACCAGGGCGGCGTCGGCCACCGTCCACGGCACCTCGTCGAGCGACCTGCTGCGGGGCCGGTGGAGCGCCGCCAGCTCCTCTTGGGTCAGGATGCCCCGGCCGGCGGCGGCCAGCAGGGGGCGGGCGCCGAAGAGGTCGTGGAGCAGCTCGTGGGGCGACAGCCGCGGCCACATCCGGCCGAGCGCCTCGGCCACCGCCGGCGCCCGACGCAGCTGCCGGCCCAGCTCTTCGAGGTCGAGGCCACCGCGCCCGTCGCCGTCGTCGGCCCCGGCGCCCTCGTCGTCGTCCGTCCGGAGGTCCGCCGGGATAGCAGGCGGCGTAGGTGTGGCAGCGATCCGGCGCCGCAGCCGGGCCTCGTACTGGCCGGCGAGGCGGCCGACCACCTCCTGCTCGACGTAGCGCCGGCGGGCGTTGTGGGGTCCGGCCCGACGGCGGGCCTGGGCGACGATCGCCTCGGAGTCGGCGGCCGTCAGTCGCAGGTTCACCGCCCCGAACGGCACCTCGACGTCATGGCGCAGCGGCCGCTGGCGCGTCCGCACCGCCCGGGCGACGACCCGGGCCATACGGGCCTCGCCCTTCAGGCGGGCGACCGCCGGGCCGTCCATGCCGCGCACCCGGATCTCGGGCACCAGCCCGGCCACGGTGGAAAGGGTGACCCCCGTCTCGCCGAGCGACGGCAGCACCCGCTCGATGTAGCGCAGGAACAGGGGGTTCGGCCCCACCACCAGGACCCCCTGGCGCTCCAGGGGGAACCGGTGGGTGTAGAGCAGGTAGGCCGCCCGGTGCAGGGCCACCGCCGTCTTGCCGGTGCCGGGACCGCCCTGGACCATGAGGACGCCGGCCAGGGAGGAGCGGATGATCTCGTCCTGCTCCCGCTGGATGGTGGCCACGATGTCGCCCATGTGGCCGGTGCGGGCGTGGCCCAGCACCGCCAGCAGGGCTCCGGGACCACCGAGGGGGACCGACTCGTCCAGCTCGCCCTCTCCCTCGCCCTCGCCCTCGCCCCGAGCCGTGGCTGCCCGGCCGCCGGCCTGGCCTGGCCCGTCGGCGGCGAAGTACTCGTCCTCGATCCCGACGACGGTCCGGCCACGGAGGGCGAGATGTCGCCGCCGGGCCAGGCCCTGGGGGTCCAGTCCCGTCGCCCGGTAGAACGGCTCGGCCACGGGCGCCCGCCAGTCGACCACCAGCGGCTCGTGGTCGGGGCCCGAGATCGCCAGCCGTCCGATGTGGTACCTGTCCCCCGGCCTCCCCGGCAGCTCGGGCAGTCGGTCGATCCGGCCGAAGCACAGCGCCTGGTCACCGATGTCCAGCTGGGCCAGGCGGGCCAGGCTGGTCCGCACGACGATGTCGCGCTCGGTGCGCGACTGGAAGGTCCCGCCACGGCCCATGTCCAGGACGGACTCGAGCATCCGGGACGCGTCGGTCCGCATGCCCTCCAGCCCGTCGTACGCCCGGTCCAGGAGGTCCTGCTCTTCTCGAAGATCCCGCTCGTCCGTCACGTCAGGATCCTTTCGGCACGTGACACGGAATGAACGATCTTAGTGCCGGGTCGCCGCCGGCCGGCGCTCGCGGCCGGCGCTCGCCGGGGGGCGTTGGTGACCCTGCCCGGGGGCTGCGATGATCTCGCGGTGGGTGGCGGTGGGCGGATCGATCGGACCCTCGTGCGGGCCTGCCGCGCCGAGCCGGTGGGGCACACCCCCGTGTGGTTCATGCGCCAGGCGGGCCGGTCGCTGCCCGAGTACCGGGCCGCCCGGGGCTCCGGCAGCATCCTCGACGCCATCGCCGACCCCGAGCTGGCGGCCGAGATCACGCTGCAGCCGGTCCGCCGTTACGGCGTCGACGCCGCCGTCCTCTTCTCCGACATCGTCGTGCCCGTCCACGCCGTCGGCTTCGGGGTCGACGTGGAGCCGGGCCGGGGACCGGTGGTGGCGGCGCCGTTCCGCTCGCCCGACGACCTCCGCCGCCTCCGCCCGCTGGAGCCGGCGAGCGACGTCCCTCACGTGACCGAGGCGGTGCGCCTCGTCGCCCGGGAGCTGGAGGGGACCGACGTCGCCCTCATCGGCTTCGCCGGCGCGCCGTTCACCGTGGCCAGCTACCTGGTCGAGGGCGGACCGTCCCGCACGTTCGCCCGGGTCAAGTCGCTCATGCACACCGACCCGGCGACCTGGGACGCTCTGGTCGACCGGCTGGCGGCGATGGCCATCGCATTCCTCCGCGCCCAGGTGGCGGCCGGGGCGTCGGTCGTGCAGCTGTTCGACAGCTGGGCGGGGTGCCTGTCGCCGAGGGAGTACGAGCGGTTCGCCCTCCCGGCGACCGCCCGGGTCCTGGGCGACGCCGCGTCCCTCGGTGTACCGACCATCCTGTTCGGGGTGGGAACGGGCGAGCTCCTGGCACAGATGGGCAACGCCGGCGCCGACGTGGTCGGTGCCGACTGGCGCGTCCCGCTCGACGAGGCCCGCCGGCGGATCGGCCCGGGCCGCGCCGTGCAGGGCAACCTCGACCCGGCTCTCTGCCTTGCCCCGTGGGAGGTCGTGGCGGCCGAGACCCGTGACGTGCTGGCCCGGGCCGGCGCCGCGCCCGGCCATGTCTTCAACCTCGGGCACGGCGTCCTCCCCGAGACCGATCCGGGAATCCTCGGCGCCGTCGTCGACCTGGTCCACGCCGAGGGACGGGCGGGGGTCTCGCCGTGAGCCCCGAGCGGGTCGGCGTGCTGGTGATGGCCCACGGCACCCCGGCGTCGCCGGACGAGATCGAGCCCTTCTACACCCGCATCCGGCGCGGCCGGCCGCCGTCGGCCGAGCAGCTGGCAGACCTGGTGCGCCGGTACCAGGCGATCGGGGGCACCTCGCCCCTGGCGGCGCGGACGACCGATCAGGTGGCCGCCCTGGGGTTTCGGCTGGAGGCGGTCGAGCCCGGGCGCTACGTCGTCGGTTACGGGTCCAAGCACACGAGCCCGTCGATCGAGGAGGCGGCCGCGGCCCTCGCCGCCCGGGACGTGAGCGCCGTCGTCGGGCTCGTCCTGGCCCCACACCGCGCCAGCATGGGGTCGGAGGAGTACCTCGGCCGGGCGGCAACCGCCCTGGCGGCCAGCCCTGCCGCTCCCCCGTTCACCCCCGTCCGCCAGTGGTACGACGCCCCGGGGCTGGCCGAGGTCCTCGGCGAGCGACTGGTGGTTTCCCTCGGCTCCCTCCCGGCGGGCATCGGGCCCACGATCGTGCTGTTCACCGCCCACTCGCTGCCCGAGCGGGTGGTGGCGGCGGGCGACCCCTATCCCGAGCAGCTGACCGCGTCCGCCGCGGCCGTGGCCGCAGCCGCGGGCCTCGACCGGGTGGGGACTACCTGGCGCACGGCGTGGCAGAGCGCCGGCCGGACGCCCGAGCCCTGGCTCGGTCCCGACATCCTCGAGGTCCTGCGCCGCCTCCCCTCCGAGGGGATCGCCGCCGTCGTCGTCTGCCCGATCGGCTTCGTGGCCGACCACCTCGAGGTGCTCTACGACGTCGACGTCGAGGCGCGGGGGGTGGCCGAGGAGGCCGGACTGGCGTTCGCCCGGACGGCGACCCTCGACGACGATCCCCGGTTCATGGAGATCCTGGCCGGCGTGGTCCGGGCAGCCGGACGTGACTGAGCCCGGCCGGCGACCGGCGATCGCGGTCGTGGGCGGCGGCATCGCCGGGCTGGCGGCGGCGTGGGAGCTCACCGGCGGCGCCGATGGCCCCGAGCAGGAGAGTCCGGCGGTGGTCCTGGTCGAGGCGGCAGAGCGACTGGGTGGCAAGCTGCGGAGCGAGCCGTTCGCCGGCACCGTCGTCGACGTGGGCCCCGACGGCTTCCTCGGCCGCCGGCCCGAGGCCGAGCAGCTCTGCCGCGAGGTCGGGCTCGGCGACCGGCTCACGCCCATCGGCGCCGCCGGCGCCACCGTCTGGGTGGGTGGCCGGGCGAGACCGCTGCCCGGCTCGCTCGCCATGGGCGTGCCGACCCGCTTCCTCCCCACCGCCCGGTCCGGGATCCTGGGCCCGGCCGGCACGGCCCGGCTCCTCTTCGACGTGGTGGCGCCACGACCGGACCGCCGCGGTCCGCTCGGTGACCGGGCCGTGGGCCCCCTCGTCGCCCGCAAGCTGGGCCGGCGGGTCGTCACCCGACTGGTGGACCCGCTGGTAGGCGGGATCTACGCCGGCGCGGTGGACGACGCCAGCGCCGCGGCCGTCTACCCCCTGCTCCTGGCGGCGGCGCAGCGGCGCGGCAGCTTCCTCCGCGCCCTACGCCGGTCGTCCGACGACCGGCCGTCGGACGACCGGGCGTCCACGTCGGGCCCCACGGCGAGCCCTGCCTTCTGGGCGGTCGACGGGGGGCTGGGGCTCCTCGCGGTGCGGTTGGCGGCGGCGCTGTCGGCCCGGGGAGTCGAGATCCGCACCGGCTGCCCGGTGGAGCGGCTCGAGCCGCCGGGGACCTCCGCCGATCGGTGGACCGTCCACACGGCGACGGGCCCGGTGGCGGTGGACGGCGTCGTACTGGCCACGCCGGCCGGGCCGGCCGCAGCGCTCCTCGATCCCCACGACGCCGAGGCCGCCAACCTGCTCCGAGCGATCGAGTACGCCGCGGTGGGCGTGGTCACCCTCGAGCTGGCGCCGGGTGCCGTCCCCGACGAGCTACCCGGCACCGGGATGCTGTTCCCTCCCGACACCCGGCTCCCGGACTCCGCGGCCGACGCGCTGGGCGGTCCCGCCGACGGACGGCTGCTCGTCACCGCCTGTACCTTCCTCTCGCGCAAGTGGCCGCACCTGGCGGGGCCCGACCACGTCCTCGTCCGGGCCTCGGTGGGGCGCTTCGGCGATCGGCGGTTCGCCGAGCTCGCCGACGACGCGCTCGTCGCCCGGGTGTCGGCCGAGCTGGGGGCGCTGCTCGGCACGGGCGGAGCCGGCCGCCCCACCGACGCCCAGGTGACCCGGTGGGACGAGGCGCTCCCCCAGTACCGCGTCCACCACCTGCTCCGGGTCGCCGGCATCGAGGCGGCGCTGGAGCGGCTGCCGGCGATCACCGTGACCGGCGCCGCCTACCGCGGCGTCGGCATCCCCGCCTGCATCGCCGGCGGGCGAGCGGCGGCGCGCCTCCTGCGCCGCCGGCTCGAGGGGGTCCCGGCGACCACGTGATCCCGCAGGCTCCCGGGACGGCGCGACCGACGGACCTCGCCCCGGCCGAGGCCGCCCCGACCGACGCGCCGGTACGGGGCCGCACGGAGACCCGGGCCCGGCGGAGGGGCCGGCTGGCGGTGCCCGCCCTGGCGTCGGGCCTGGCCGTGGCGCTGTCGCTCCCTCCGTGGGGCTGGTGGCCGCTGGCGTTCGTCGGGGCCGGGCTCGTCTACTGGCGCCTGGCCGGGCTGCCCCTCCGCTCGCGGCTGCTCGTCGGCTGGCTGGCGGGCCTCGGGTGCTTGGTGCCGGGCCTGTGGTGGGCCACCTCCTTCAACTGGTACGGGGGCGCGGTCCTCATGGCGCTCGAGTCCCTGCCGTTGGCCGTCGCCGCCGCCCTGGTCCCCTCCGGCCGGGTACGGCTCCCCGCCTTCGCCGGCGCCTTCACCCTCCTCGAGGCCGTCCGTCTCGCCTGGCCGCTTGGCGGCGTGCCCCTCGGCGGCACGTTCCTCGGCCAGGCCGGGGGCCCGCTGCTCGTCCTCGCCCGCCTGGGCGGCCCGCTCCTCCTGACGCTGGCGGTGTGGGCCGGCGGGGCCGGGGTCGCGCAGCTCGTCCTCGTCGCGCCGTGGCACCGGCTCCGGC
>JBOGGF010000018.1:0-3229 GCA_050743965.1 Acidimicrobiales bacterium | reverse complement strand
CCCGCGAGCTGCAACAGATCTACTTCGCCGCCGTGCGCGGCGAGGTCGACCGCTACAAGGACTGGCTGGACCATGTGGACTGACCTTGTCGACTGAGGCTCGTCCGGTGGGGCCGGCCCGGAGCCGCCGCGCCGAGCCGGCGACCACCGGCGCGGCGGCCAACATCGGCGATGCCCGCCAACCCCGCCACGCTCCGGGAGCGCACGACTACGAGCTGCCGACGCTCCCGCGGGAGGTCCAGATCTTCGACACCACCCTGCGCGACGGGAGCCAGCAGGAGGGGCTCTCGCTCACCGTCGAGGACAAGTTCCGGGTGGCCGAGCAGCTCGACCACCTGGGCGTCGCCTACGTCGAGGGCGGCTGGCCCGGCGCCAACCCGAAGGACGAGGAGTTCTTCGCGCGGGCCCGGGGCGAGCTCCACCTGGCGACGGCCACCCTGGTGGCGTTCGGGTCGACCCGGCGGGCCGGAGTGAAGCCCGAGGCCGACCCGGTCCTCGGCCACCTGGTCCGGGCCGGGACGCCGGTGGCCTGCATCGTGGCCAAGAGCTGGGACCGCCACGTGGTCGAGGCCCTGCGCACGACACTCGACGAGGCGGTCGCCATGGTGGCCGACTCGGTGGCGTTCCTGCGCCAGCACGGGCTGCGGGTCTTCGTTGACGCCGAGCACTTCTTCGACGGGTACCGGCACGACCGGGAATTCGCCCTGCGGGTGCTCGGGGCGGCGGAGGAGGCCGGCGCCGAGGCGCTGGTCCTGTGCGACACCAACGGCGGCTCGCTCCCCGACGACGTGGGTGCCGTCGTGTCCGAGGTCCGGGCCCGCACCAGCGCCCAGCTCGGGATCCACTGCCACGACGACGCCGGCTGCGCCGTCGCCAACTCGCTGGTGGCCGTGCAGGCCGGAGTCACCCAGGTCCAGGGCTGCGTCAACGGCTACGGCGAGCGGGCGGGGAACGCCGACCTCTCGGCGGCCATCCCCGACCTGTCCCTCAAGCTCGACATCCGCACCCTGCCCGAGGGGCGCCTCGAGCGCCTCACGGCCGTGGCCCACCACATCGCCGAGCTGGTCAATATCGCTCCCGATCCCCAGCAGCCCTACGTAGGCGCCTCGGTCTTCGCCCACAAGGGCGGCCTTCACGCCTCGGCCGTCGCTCGCCGCCGCGACCTGTACGAGCACGTCCCGCCCGACCTCGTCGGCAACGGCACCCGAGTCGTGGTCTCCGAGATGGCCGGCCGCTCGACTCTCGCCATGAAGGCGGCCGAGCTGGGTCTGGAGCTCGACGGCGAGGCCCTCGGGCGGGTCCTCGACGATCTCAAGCAACTCGAGCACGAGGGCTACCACTTCGAGGTGGCCGACGGCTCCCTCGAGCTGCTCCTGCGCCGGGCGACCGGGTGGGAGCCCGACTACTTCTCCGTCGAGTCGTTCCGTGCCATCACCGACTACCGGAGCACCGACCACGCCGGAGGGCGACCGGCCTCGGCCGCGCCCGGTACGAGCGCCACCACGACCGAGGCCACGGTGAAGGTGCACGTCGGCTCGGAGCGCATCGTGGCCACCGCCGAGGGCAACGGCCCGGTCAACGCGCTCGACGCGGCGCTGCGGGAAGCGATCGGGAGCCGTTATCCGCAGCTGGAGGCGGTGCGGCTGGTCGACTACCGGGTGCGGGTGCTCGACACCGGCGGGGGGACGGGCGCCGTCACCCGGGTCCTCGTCGACACCGCCGACGAGGAGCGCACCTGGACGACGATCGGCGTGTCCGAGAACATCATCGAGGCCAGCTGGCAGGCGCTCCACGACGCCGTCGTGGTGGCCCTTCTGCACGCGGGTAACGTGCGGCACCGATGACCCAGCCCAGCTTCGTCCCCATCGCCGACGCCGACCAGGTCCGCCCGGCCCGGCAGCTCGAGGTGCCCTCCGGATGGACGGCCAACCGTCCGGCCGAGCTGGCGTGGCCCGCCCGCCCGGGTGGGCGGAGCAAGGGCCAGCCCGGCCCCGACCAGGGGTACGCCCTCCGCCTCGCCCGCCGGTACGAGGAGCGGCTGCGCCTCGTCGAGGGGGAGTCGGTCGAGGACGTGCTCGTGGGCTGTGCCCTCGTTGCCGCCCGGCGCGCCGGCCTGTTCGGTCGGGCGCCCAGCGCGCCCGACCTCGATGTGGCCTTCGCCGTGTGGTCCTTCCTCGACCCGGCGCCCCAGCCCGAGGTGGTCGTCGCCCGGCGGCGCGCCTTCCCGTCGGCCGCCCACGACTACGTGGTCCAGCGGGCGGTCGTCGACGCCGTGCCCGAGGAACTGCTGCGCGGCACGGCCGACGAGGTGACGGCGCAGCTCGTGGCCCGTGCCTGGCCGCCGCCCGCCGCGGGCTGAGCGGCCAGGCTGAGCGGAGGGACGGTCCGACGGCGCTGACCGGTCCCGGGCGGGGCCGCCACGGGACGGGGCGGCCCGAACGGGTCGCCATCGACGCCAACGGGTTCACCTTCGCCGCCCTCGTGGCCGGGCCGGTCGACGGCCGGCCGGTCCTCCTCCTCCATGGCTTCCCCCAGTCGTCGGCCACCTGGCGCCCGACGGCGGAGACGCTGGCGGGCTCGGGGTTCCGGGCGGTGGCGCCCGACCAGCGTGGCTACAGCGCCGGCGCTCGCCCGCTCGAGGTGGCCGCCTACGCCGTGCCCCAGCTCGTCGCCGACGTGCTGGCGGTCGCCGACACCATGGCCATGGACGTCTTCGACCTGGTCGGACACGACTGGGGCGGGATGCTGGCCTGGGTGGTGGCCGCCCGTCACCCCGACCGGGTGCGGAGCCTCACGGTGCTCTCGACGCCCCACCCCGAGGCCATGCGGACGGTGGTGGGCGCCGGCGATGCCGAGCAGGCCCAGTACCTGGCGGCGACGGAGGTCTTCCGCCCGCCCGAGGAGCCCGAGCGGTTCCTCCTGGGCGAGGGCCCCGGCGGCGGGATGCCCGGGCTGCGCCGGCTGCTGATCGAGAGCGGGCTCGACGCCGACCGGGCGGGGGACTACGTGGCCGCCCTGGCCGCTCCGGGAGCGCTCACCGGCGCCGTCAACTGGTACCGGGCGATGGACCCGGCGGACGTCGCTGGCCTGCCCCCGGTGGTGGTGCCCACCCTCTACGTCTGGTCCACCGCCGATCCGGCCATTGGCCGGCGGGCAGCGGAGGCGACGGCCGAGTGGGTGGCTGGCCGCTACCGGTTCGAGGTCCTGACCGGAGTGAGCCACTGGGTGCC
>JBOGGF010000017.1:0-2352 GCA_050743965.1 Acidimicrobiales bacterium | reverse complement strand
AGTCCGGGTCGCTCGAGCAGGACGCCGACGTCGTGCTGTTCATCTACCGGGAGGAGCAGTACGACCCGGAGACCCCGATCGACCGGCGCGGCATCGCCGAGGTGATCGTGGCCAAGCACCGGAACGGGCCCACCGGGTCCGCCCACCTCGTCTTCCTGGGCCAGTACGCCCGCTTCGACAACTTGAAGGCCGTCTGACCCGGGCGCGGGCCCGGCGCCCGGACTACGGCTCGAAGCGGAAGCCGACACCCCGCACCGTCACCAGGTGGCGGGGACGGGCCGGGTCGACCTCGATCTTGTGCCGCAGCCGCTTGACGTGCGTGTCGAGGGTACGGGTGCTGGACAGCTCCTGGTCCCACCACAGGCGCTCGATGCACCGCTCCCGGGTGACCACCTGCCCGGCGTGGGACACGAGCAGCGCCAGCAGGTCGAACTGTTTGCGGCTCAGCTCGACGGTCGCCCCTCCCA
Source organism: Acidimicrobiales bacterium (assembly GCA_050743965.1). Taxonomy (GTDB): domain Bacteria; phylum Actinomycetota; class Acidimicrobiia; order Acidimicrobiales; family RAAP-2; genus DAHUZJ01. The sequence continues at coordinate 1,885 of JBOGGF010000017.1, read as the reverse complement.
CCGTGACCTCGCGCCGGGCGGTGTCGAGGCGCACGGGGCCACCGACCAGCACCTCGTCCTGAGGGCTGGCCGCCACGGCTTCTCGACGCAGCACGGCGCGCATCCGGGCCACCAGTTCCCGTAGGCGGAACGGCTTGGCCACGTAGTCCGAGGCGCCGAGCTCGAGGCCGACGACCACGTCGACCTCGGCGTCGCGTGCCGTCACCATGATGATGGGCACGGCGGCGAGCGACCGCATGCGGCGGCAGACCTCGATCCCCGGCTCGTCGGGCAGCATCACGTCGAGAAGGACGAGGTCGGGGTGCAGCCGCTCGAACAGGCGCAGCCCCTCCCGGCCCGTCGCCGCCAGTGCGGTGGCGAAGCCCTCCTGGGCGAGGCCGGAGGAGAGCGCTGTGCGGTAGGACTCCTCGTCGTCGACCACGAGCACCAGTGGCCGCTGGTCGCGCCCGGCCGCGCCGACCGTCGCCACCGCGCCCAGCTCCCGCGGGTGGCCGGCGACCGTCACGCGGCCTCGTCGGGAGGTTCGACCGGCGGGAGTCGCCGGCCAGCTCCCGGCACGGCGGCGGAGAGCGGAGGCGACCCCGGGGAACGGGGGGGTGACCTCCCGGTCCAATTCGGTGCCATCGCCTGCAACGTACGAGAGGGACATGAACGTCCCGCGATGCGCCCGCAACAGCGAGGTTTCCCCGAAGTGAACTCTTGCCCCGGCCGAGCATGATCGCCGAGGGGTGCGGGAGCGGCGCCACCCCCCGGCTGGCGCTACCGGGCTGGAGCCCCAGGGTTGGAGCCCCCAGGACCTGCCGGTTCGCTCGCTCGATCAGGGGCCGATCAGGGTCGGGGACCGGTCAGGATCCGGGACCGGGACGGGAGGCACTCGGCCCGAGCGTCCCCGGACCCTGCGGTGCCGGGGACGCCGGGTCAGTCGCCCCGGTTGGTGATGGCCGAAGCGACCTTCTTGGCCGCCCCGGCCGTGGCAGCCGCCTTGGCTGCCTTCTTCGCCTTCGCCTTGGCTGACGAGCGCATGTCCTTCTGGTGCCTCTTGTCCTTCTTGTCGTGCCGCTCGGTGGCCCGGTCGAGCTTCTCTTTGGCCTTGCCGATCTGGCGCGCCTGGCGGCGGGCGCCCACCGAGTGCCCCATCAAGGAGACCCCGATGCCGAGCAGCCAGGTGTCCTTTGCCAGCGCGATGCCCTCCTGGCTGGGCCGAATGCCGCCCTCCTGGCGCATGCCCGGGGTCTTGAGGTAGAGCCCGAACAGCCCACCGGCAAAGGCCGTCAGCGCGGCACCGGCGAGGCCGTCACCGATGAGCGGGACGAGGAGCGCGCTCCCGAGCGCCACCTCGGTCATCCCGAGCGCCTTGGTGAACCCCTCGGGCGGCACCTCCTTCAGGAACGGGTACGTCCCCGAAGCCATTCCGTGGAGCGTGCCGGCGGTGTCCTTGTCCGCTTTCAGCTTGGTCAGGCCCGAGTTCAGGATGAACGCCCCGGCGGCGGCCCGCTCGGGGAAGTTGGCAAGTCGTAGGTGTCGCACGGAGGACGCGGTACCCACCCCGGAGCCCGCCCACACGTGCGGTGCCGGGCGTCACATGAGGAAGCGGAAGATGGCGCTGCCCGGGGTCATGGGATGGATCTCGAGCCCCGACGCCTCCATCCGCTCCCGCAAGGGGCCGAGGTCGTCACGTTGCGCCAGTTCGATGCCGACGAGAGCCGGCCCGAGCTCGCGGCTGCTCTTCTTCACGTACTCGAAGAGCGTGATGTCGTCGTCGGGGCCGAGGCACGCGTCGAGGAAGCCGCGGAGGGCGCCGGGCTGCTGGGGGAACTGGACGAGGAAGTAGTGCTTGAGCCCGCGGTGCACGAGGCTCCGCTCGATGATCTCGTCGTAGCGGGCG
>JBOGGF010000016.1:0-2577 GCA_050743965.1 Acidimicrobiales bacterium | reverse complement strand
CGCTCGGAGCGGGATCGTTGGCGCCGGGAAGCTGACTGTAGGAGTCTGGCTGGACGAATGGCTGGTTACCGTCGTACCTGGACGCGTCCACTCGCCCAACACGATTGCCAATTACACCTGGGCCGCGAGTCACATCACCGACGAACTGGGCACCATTCGTCTCGATACCCTCACCCCCATGGACGTGGACCACCTACTCGCAAGCAAGGCGTCTGCCGGGATGAGCCGCAACAGCGTTGCCCGCCTAAGAGCCGTCTTGGCCGACGCACTGCGCCATGCCGAACGGCGCGGACTGGTGGGACGTAACGTTGCCACTCTCGCCATCCTCCCGGCTTGCAAGCCGCCCGCGGTGCGCCGCTCACTCACCGTGGCAGAGGGTAGGGCGCTATTGGAGGCCGCTGTCGGCGACCGGCTGGAAGCTCTGGTCGCCTGCGGACTCATGCTGGGGCTGCGACCCGGAGAGCTGACCGGGCTGCGATGGGAGGACCTCAACTTTGAAGCCGCCACCCTCGCCGTCTCGGGCTCGATCAAGCGCGAGACCGGTCCCGACGGGCGTAATCAAGTGCTTCGCCGCGGGGACGTGAAGCGGTCACGTGCCGGACGACGAACGATCGTGCTCCCGTCATCGCTGGTTGAAACGTTCCGTGCTCATAGTGGCCGCCAAGCATCGGAGCGCCAGCAGGCTGGCGAGGCGTGGACCGAGGCCGGGCTCATCTTCTTGACTGAGGTGGGCACCTACCTCGATCCCTCCAACGTGCGGCGCACCTTTGCTCGCATCGCCGGGCGAGCAGGCCTGGACGTGGACTTTCCCTATGCATTGCGCCACACCGCCGCCAGCCTGCTTCTCGACGCCGGCAAATCCGTCGAGGAGGTGGCCGACCTGCTTGGCGACGACCCCCGCACCATCTACCGCCATTACCGCCATCGAGTCCGCGCTCACGCCGACGCTGCGGCGGGACCGATGGATGCCATGTTCGGCGGGCCTCGATGAGCGGCCAATCCGGACCCACAGGGGGGGCCCACAGGGACCCACCGTGGGTCCCCTCTGAGTCTGAGATGTTGTCGACCTCGCTGTGGGTCCCAGTTTGGGTCCCTGACCGACCTTCCGGTCCATCGCCCAACCATTACACCGCCTCTGACCTGCACTTTCCTGTGGGCCGTACAGGACTCGAACCTGTGACCCCTTGCGCGTCATGCAAGTGCGCTACCAGCTGCGCCAACGGCCCGCGAGGAATGACGATACCACTGAGCCTGGTGAATGCACGACGGAGGTCAACCTCGAAAGGCTCCAAATGGCCGCGGCCGCGGCACCGTCAGTCGGGTCACACCCGAATGGGTGCTTCAGTGGTCGCCCGCTCGACCGCCTCCCAGCCACTCAACCTCTGACGTCGCTCCATCTCTGTCCGATGTCCTCCCCGCACCCCGAACAACCGCTTGGCGAACAACAGATACACGACAATGGCCAGATTGATCACCAGGGTGATCACCTTGAAGACGCTCACACTGATGGTCAGCTCGTAGATCTCGAACGGCACCAGTGCGGTGACTGCCACGAAGGTCAAATATTCGGCCCAACGTTTGGCCTTCCACAACCCGACCATCTCCACGGCCTCCAATACGGCATAGGCGGTTACCCCCAAACCCAACTCGACCAGATGGCGAGATGAGTAGTGGAAGACGTTGCGGAGGTGGCCCAGGATCCCCCGCACACTGGTGGTCCCGGGGTCTCCTCCCGAGAGGTCGTTCATGATCTCGTTGTAGTCATGCTGGAACGCGGTGTGGTGCCGGGCGAACGTGAACAGAATGACAGCCAATGCCGTGAGCACGATCACGTGGATGGCCCGATCGATGGCGATCAACCTGAGCACGTAGTGGTCACGTAGGAGCGGGCCTCGAACCGGCAGTTCGATCTCATCGCGCGAGGGCATCGCGCCCGTCGGTGAGCTGGGTATCGAGCGTTGGAACCAGCCGTCGCACCTCAGGCAGCGGAGCCACCGAATACCGTCCATTTCCCGGGCCAGGAGATAGTCGTCGCCAGTGATCTGATCCGCATCAGCGCCGACGACCACATGATCTCGCCAGGCACAGGTCAGTAGCTCATACCGGTTGCTCGGCCGATGGGCGCGTGCCACCCTCGCACAATAGGCTGTTATCCACCGACAACCGAGGGGGTAGCCATGGAGGTCGACGCCAAAGCCCACGCCGCTCGCATCGCCGAGCTGGGCTATACCATCATCGAAGACGCCATCGACCTGGATCTCATCGACGCGCTGGATGAGGACCTGCTGCGTCTGGAGCGCGAGCTCGGAATCGTCCCGGCCGACAACCTGTTCGAGGGCGACCACACCACCCGGATCTACAACCTGCTCGTTCATGGACCGTTGTACGAGTCGATCCCGGTCCATCCGAACGTACTCCCCGTCTGCGAACTGGTGCTCGACCCCGGTCTGTTGGTGTCATCGCTGTCCTCGATCGCCATCGCCGGCGGCGAGACGGCACAAATGATCCATGCCGACGATCAGGTCCTCCCCCTCCCCAAGCCCCACCCGGCGACCGTGTGCAACACCATGTGGGCAC
>JBOGGF010000015.1:0-1802 GCA_050743965.1 Acidimicrobiales bacterium | reverse complement strand
GGCGGCCAGCATCCCGTGGACGTCCTCGGGCGAGGTCTCGTTGCGCACGAGGATCGACGGCTCGCCCCGACGGGCGGCGGCCTCGGCGTCGTCGGCGGTGAAGTAGGCCCGGCCGACCGCGGCCCCGGGCGAGGCTGCGAGCCCCTTGGCCAGCACGTCGCGGCTCGAGCCCTTGAACTGGGGGTGGAGGACGGCCGAGAGGTGGTCCTCGGTTATGCGGCCCACCGCCTCGCCCTTGGTCAGGCGGATCTTGGGCTCCTTGGTCATGTCGACCGCCATCTTGAGGGCCGCCCGCCCGGTGCGCTTGCCCACCCGGGTCTGGAGCATCCAGAGCTTCCCCTGCTCGATGGTGAATTCGGTGTCGCACATGTCGCGGTAATGGCGCTCGAGCCGTTCGAAGATGTCCATCAGCTCGTCGTAGACCTTGGGGAAGGTGGACTCGAGGTCCGACAGGGGCTGGGTGTTGCGGATACCGGCGACCACGTCCTCGCCTTGGGCGTTGACCAGGAAGTCGCCGTACGAGCCCTGCTGGCCGGTGGCCGGGTCACGGGTGAAGCCCACGCCGGTGCCCGACTGGTCGTCGCGGTTGCCGAACACCATCGCCTGGACGGTGACGGCGGTGCCGAGGGTGTGGGGGATGCGCTCGCGCTCGCGGTAGGCAATGGCGCGCGGGGCGTTCCAGCTGCGGAAGACGGCCTCGATGGCCCCCTGGAGCTGCTCGGCCGGGTCCTGGGGGAAGGGGTTGCCGGTGTGGCGCTCGACAATCTGCTGGTACGAGTCGACGAGGTAGCGCAGCAGCTCGGTCGGGATCCGGGCGTCCGAGGTGGTGCCGGCCAGCTCCTTGGCCGCATCGAAGAGGGTCTCGAACTCCCCGCCGTCGACGTCGAGCACGATGCGCCCGTACATCGAGACGAAGCGCCGGTAGGAGTCGTAGGCGAACCGCTCGTCCCCCGTCTGCTTGGCCAGGCCCTCGACCGAGCGGTCGTTGAGGCCGAGGTTCAAGACGGTGTCCATCATCCCGGGCATGGAGAACTGCGCCCCGCTCCGCACCGACACGAGCAGCGGGTCGTCGGTGTCCCCGATGACCTTGCCCATTGCCTTCTCGAGCCGGGTGCGGGCCTTGGCCACCTCGCCGCTCAGCCCGTCGGGCCATCCGTCTTCCATGTAGGCGCGGCAGGCGTCGGTCGAGATGGTGAAGCCCGGGGGCACCGGCAGATCGAGCACCGACGTCATCTCCGCCAGGTTGGCGCCCTTGCCGCCCAGTAGGTCCTTCATCTCCATGGGCGGGCGACGGTGCGAGTGGTCGAAGTCGAAGACGTACGGCATTGTTGGCTCCTCGCGGTGCGTCCGGGTCGGGTGATGGGAGTCCAGGCGGACGGTCAACCTTATCGGTCACCGGGCACGGTGGATCGAGTGCCGCCGGGCCGGCGGGCCGCCGCGATCGCCCACGAGAACCTGACCGGCCGGGAGAACCTGCGCATGGTGGCCGGCTGACCTACGGGTAGCAGCTGAGCCGCTTGGCCCGGGCCGACGAGCTGCTGGTCCACCGACGGCGACCCCCGCTCCCCCGGCGCCCCACCCACCGGCGCGGCGGCAACTGACGGTGGCGCCCGGCGGTGGCACCCACGAGGTGGCCCGGTGACCACCGTCGAGGCCCTGGTCTTCCCGCCGATGTTCCTGCCGGCGGTCGTCGGCGGTGGGCGCTGTCGGACGCCGGGGTGGTCGCCCGGTGCAACCTCTGCGGTTCGTCCGCAACCCCGACGCCGTCTTCTTCGCTGGGGTCCAGCCGATCATGCTGGTGC
>JBOGGF010000014.1:0-5770 GCA_050743965.1 Acidimicrobiales bacterium | reverse complement strand
GATCCCTGCAGTAGCGATAGTGGCCGGTGGTCAGGCGACTGTCGTAGGCGATGTAGCGAGTCGACTGCTCCAGGTAGGCCATCAGGCGACCCCGCTCGAGCACCTTGGTCAGGACGTTGGAAGCCTGTTCGCAGGCCAAGTGCACGCCGCCCAGCTGGGCCACCGAGTCGTCGCCGTACTCGAGGAACACCTTCTCGTAGAGGTCCTCGGCCCGTTTGAGGCCGACGGTGGCGTCCACGGTGGCGTCGCCGGTGATGTCGAGCTCGCCGACGAACTCGTCGAGGAAGAGCCGGCGGAGGCTCTTGGACGCGCGCGAGTAGCGGGCGAACAGGGCACCCTTCACCACCTCGGGCAGATTGACCAGGGCGAACACCGGCAGGTCGAGGTTGGTGAAGTAGCGCCGGAGCACGACCTGCTCTTCGGCGGTGAAGGTCTCCTCGACGAAGGGGGCCATGGCCCGTGTCACCTTAGGGCGCCGTCCGGACCCTGCGGCGGACCCTGCCAGGAGCCGCCGCTGCCGCTAACGCTGCCGCCGCCGACGTCAGGGCTGCCGCCGGCGGCGACCACATCGCGCCGGAGCATGTCGATCGCCGCCGTCGCGGCGGCCGACAGCGCGGGGTCGTCGGCCACCGACGCCACCTGGCCGACCAGGTCCACCAGCTGCTTGACCGTCCGCACGAAGTCCCCGGGGGCCACCTCGCCCACGTCATGGGCCGCCACCGCCAGGACCGTGCCCAGTGGCGCGCCGCGGGCCCAGGCGGCGACGGCGGTGGCCAGGCCCGGCTCGGGCTGGCGGGTGCGCGGGACCACGTGGACCTCCTCCACCGCCCGGATCTGCTCCGCCATCATCCCCAGGGCGGCCGACCGCTCGGCCAGCTCGCGCCGCCGCCGCTCCCCCAGCCGATCGCCCCCGAGCCCCTTGCCTCGCCGCTGGGCCGCCGGTTCTCCGGGCGGCGCGGCGGCGCGCCCCTCCTTGCCGGCAGCCCCACCTCGCCCGTCCCGGCTGTCGTGGCGGCTGTCGTGGCGGCTGTCGTGGCGGCGGTGGCCGGCGGCGGCACCGAACGCCCGCCGGGCCCGGCGCCGCTCGAACACGAGAGACGACAGGACCCCGGCCAGGACGGAGGGCTCGGCGTCGGTGAGGACGTCCCCGGTGAGGGCCTCGGCCACCAATAGGTCGGCCTCGTGGTAGATGCGGGCCAGCCGGGCGCCGCCGACGGTCAGGCTCCACTCCCGCACGTAACCGAGCTCCTCGAGCACCGCCATGCGCCGTCCCAGGTGCTCCACCAGCAGGTGGTGGCGGCCGGTGGTGCGCTCGGCCTGCCACTGGGCGAATGACATGCGTAGAACGGCGAGTGCCGTGGGCCGGTCGAACCGGCGCACCAGGTTGACGGCGAGGTTGTAGGTGGGGCGGAAGGCCGAGCGCAGGTCGGGCGGTGGGGCGACGGCCACCCGTGCCATCTCGGCCACCGCGGTCTGCGGTGACCACAGGACCACGGCGTGGCCCTCGTCGTCGAGGCCGCGCCGACCCGCCCGCCCGGTCAGCTGGGCGTACTCCCCCGAGGTGAGGTTCGCCCGGCCGGCCCCGCCGAACTTGTCGAACCGCTCGATGGCGACGGTGCGCGCCGGCATGTTGATGCCGAGCGACAGGGTCTCGGTGGCGAACACCGCCTGGAGCAGCCCGGCGGCGAAGCACTCCTCTACCGTCTCCCGATAGGCCGGGACCAGGCCGGCGTGATGGGCGCCCACGCCCGCTTCGAGGCCCTCGACCCATTCGGGGTACGCCAGGACCCCAAGGGCGTCGTCGCTCAGCGACTCGACGTGGAGCTCGGCGATGCGGCGGATCTCCGCCCGCTGGCGGTGGTCGGTGAGCCGGAGGCCGTCCCGCAGGCACTGGCGCACGGCGTCGTCGCAGGCGGCCCGGCTGAAGATGAAGACGATGGCCGGCAGCAGCTCCCGGTCGTCCAGCAGCTCGACCAGCTCGGTCCGCCGCGGAGTCCGGATCGGGAGGCGGGGGCCACCGCCCCGGCCCGAGTGCCAGCGCGGGGCGGCCTGGTTCCGGGCGGCCCGCTGGGCGACGTGGTCCAGGCGCAGTGCCTCTCCGCCGGCCCGCCCGTCGGCGAGGAGCGGGAGCAGGTCGACACCGTCGCCGGGGTGGGAGCCACGCCGGGTCACGGCCACGTGGTGACGGAGCAGGACGGGCCGGCGGCGCTCGACCACCACGTCGGTCGGGCCCCGCACCGACGTCAACCACGCGCCGAGCTCGTGAGCGTTGGCCACCGTGGCCGATAGGCAGACGAACGCCACGTCGGGCGGGCAGAGCACCAGTACCTCCTCCCACACGCCGCCGCGGTAGGGGTCCTGGAGGTAGTGCACCTCGTCGAGCACGACGGTGCGGAGGCCGTCGAGGAGGTCCGACCCGGCGAGCAGCATATTGCGGAGGACCTCGGTGGTCATGACGACCACCGGGGCCTCGGGGCGGATGGCCGTGTCGCCCGTGAGGATGCCGATCTGCCCGGCGCCGTGGTCGGCCGCCAGCTCGCCGAATTTCTGGTTGGAGAGCGCCTTGAGCGGCGTGGTGTAGAAGGCCTTGCCCCCGCCCGCCAGGGCCCGATCTACGGCGTACGCGGCCACGAGCGTCTTGCCCGAGCCCGTCGGTGCCGAGACGAGCACGGAGCGCCCGGCGTCGAGGGCGTCGAACGACTCGATCTGGAACGGATCGGGGGGGAACGAGATCCGGCTGAGGAAGCGGCGGCGCACCGTGTCGCCGGCCGGGGCGAGGTGGCTGCCCCGCTGCCCGGGGCCCGCAGCGGGCGGCGGGACGCCCGGGCGGTCGTCGCCGGTGGGGGCCTGCGAGGTCAACGGCCGAGCAGCCTGCCGATGCCGATGGCGCCGAAGTAGAAGGCGACGAGGGGCACCCCGAGGGCCAGCATGGAGAAGGGATCCGAGCTCGGGGTGAAGACGGCGGCGGCGACGGTGATGCCGATGACGGCCCACCGCCAGCCCCGCAGCAGGGACGCCGGGCGCACCACCCCGGCGAGCTGGAGCGCCACCAGGACCACGGGGAATTCGAAGGTGGCCCCGAAGAGCACCATCATGAGCAGGATGAGGCTCAGGTAGGCGTTGGGGTTGAGCAGCTCGTGGATGTGCGGACCGCCGACCGCCACCAGGAAGTGCAGGGCGTGGGGGAAGGTGAGGTAGGCGGTCATGCACCCCCCGAGGAAGAGGGCCACCGAGCAGACGACGAAGGGCACGGCGTAGCGCTTCTCGGTGGGGCGCAGCCCGGGGGTGATGAACCGCCACAGCTCCCACAGGATCACCGGCGAGGCGAGGACGAGCCCCCCGAAGGCCGCCAGCTTCACCCGCAGGGTGAGCGGGTCGAGGGGCCCGGTGACGTAGAAGCCGCAGTGGTGGGCGTTGACCTGGCAGTAGGGATGCTGGAGCACCCCGAGGACCCAGCTGTAGAAGATGGCCGCCACGCTGGCGGCCACCACGAAGGCGCAGATCACCACGATCAGTCGGTGCCGCAGCTCCCCCAGGTGCTCGGCCAGCGTCATGGCGTCGGGCCCGGGCCGGGGCCGGCGGGAGGACCGGGCGCGACCGAGCAGCGGGACGGTCACCGAGGGCCTCAGTTCATGCCGGGGTCGTCGGAGGGCTGCAACGGCAGCAGCGGGCGACCCGGGCCGGCGGCGGTCCCCGCCGGCGGCGGCATCGGGGCCGGCGGGGCGCCGGGGTCGACGACGGGCGCGTCCCGGTCAGCCGCCGGCATGGACGCCAGCTCGTTGAGCAGGCTGACGGGCGAGCGGGCGAGGCGCGCCAGGTCCTGGCTGGCCGGCAGGTCCGGCACGTTCTTGCGGATCTCCTGGTCCATCCGCTGGTGCACGTCCCGTACCCATTGCCATCCGGCGCCCAGCTGACGGGCCACCTCGGGCAACCGGTGCGGGCCGAGGAGGATTACGACCACGATGAAGATGATCAGCAGCTTCAACGGGCTGAGGTCCGGCATGCGATCGTAGTCTACCGAGGCCCCCGGCGCTGAGCCGTCTGACCGCGTGCTCCTGCGGCGCCGGGTGGCCCCGCAGGAGGATCAGAAGAAGCGGAGCTGGGAGAACGGCCACACGATGAGGTCGACCTTGCCGACGACGTAGGACCGCTCGACCGGTCCCCAGGACCGGCTGTCGCACGAGATCCTCCGGTCGTCGCCCATCATGAAGTAGTCCCCGGCCGGCACGGTGTACGGGTGGGCGAGAAAGGTGCCCGGTGTGGTGTACGTCGTGCTCGCGTGGGGCAGCCAGGGCTCGGGCAGCTCCTTGCCTGTCACGTACACCTGGCCACCTCGGGCGGAGATCACGTTGCCCGGCAACCCGATCACCCGCTTGACCAGGTCGGGCACCGGCTTGCCCCCGCAGTTCTCCGCCGGCGGGCGTTTGAACACGACGATGTCGCCCCGATGGATGGAGCCGAAGTCGTAGGCGAGCTTGTCGACCACGATCCGCTCCCCTGTCTTGAGCGTCGGGTACATGGATGTCGAGGGTATGTAGTAGGTCTGGGCGACGAAGGTCCGCACGACGAACGCCACCACGACGGCGACCACGACGATCACCGCCCACTCGACGAGCCACCGGCCCGAGCGCCGTCCCGTCGGCCCCGCGCCCGGCTCCGAGTGGCCGTCCCCGCCGCCCCCGCCGGTACCCCGGCCGCCGGTCCGCGGCGGCCCGTCCCCGCCACGGGCCGCCCCGCGCGGCTGCACCGGCGCGTCGATCGCCCCGAGGAGCTCTCGGCCCGGCACCTCCTCGACGGTCTTCCGAGCCATCGAGGGGAGGCTAATGCGTGCTCGGATGTCGACCGCGCGCGGCCGGCTCCGCGACGAGGAGGGCGCGCCCCGGCGATCGGCGACCGGCGCGCGGGCGTGGCCCTGGTCAGAGCGAGGCGATGAGCCGCTCGACCCGGTCGTCGTGGGAGCGGAACGGGTCCTTCAAGAGCACGGTGCGCTGGGCCTGGTCGTTGAGCTTGAGGTGGACCCAGTCCACGGTGAAGTCCCGGCGACGCTCCTTGGCTCGCTTGACGAACGCGCCCCGCAGCCGGGCGCGGGTGGTCTCGGGCGGCTGGGTCATGGCCGTGGCGATGTCGGCGTCGGTGCACGTCCGCTCCACCTGGTCGCGCCCTTGCAGCTTGTAGAAGAGGCCGCGGGTGCGGTCCACGTCGTGGTAGGCGAGGTCGACCAGCGCCGCCTTGGGATGTGAGAGGGGCACGCCGTGACGCTGGCGGACCTGCTCGATGAGGCGGTACTTGGCTACCCAGTCGCATTCGCGCCACAGTGACAGGGGGTCGGACTCCAGTCCCTTGAGGCAGTGCTGCCACATGTCGAGGGCACGGTCCTCCTCGGGGCCGAGGCCCTGGCGGTCCCGGTAGCGCAGCGCCCGCTCCAGGTACTCCGCCTGGATGTCGAGGGCACGCATCTCCCGGCCGTTGGCGAGGCGCACCCGGCGCTGGCAGGTGATGTCGTGGCTGATCTCGCGGATCGCCCGGATCGGGTTCTCGAGCGTCAGGTCGCGCAGGACGGTGCTCGAGTCCTCCAGCATGGCGAGCAGGATGCTCGCCGTCCCCACCTTGAGGAAGGTGGCGTACTCGCTCATGTTGGAGTCACCGACGATGACGTGCAGGCGGCGGAACCGTTCGGCGTCGGCGTGCGGTTCGTCGCGGGTGTTGATGATCGGCCGGGACCGCGTCGTCGCCGACGACACGCCCTCCCAGATGTGCTCGGCGCGCTGGC
>JBOGGF010000013.1:0-3470 GCA_050743965.1 Acidimicrobiales bacterium | reverse complement strand
CATGCTGCGGACCGCGCACTCGCTCCACCCCGCTTCGCCGCCAGCCTCTCGACCGACGCCGGGGGATTCACTACCGGGGACCTTGGCGTCTCCCCGGACCGGACTTGCACCGGCTGGCTGTCGTGAGCTTGTCGCTCGGTTACGTCATGGGGTTGTCTCCTTCCTCACGGCGCCCGAGCTGCTGGACGCACACCGGTGGAACTGGCCATCTCCACCTGCAAGGGTCCGGTCACCCCCTCCTCGTCTCCTTCTCGAAGTCCGCAAGGCACGCGACATCAGCTTCGAGTTCAATGCGGCCGGGCAATGGGGCGAGCAAACTCGGAGGCTCGTCGTGAACGAACATGGACGAGCGGGTCATACCCCTCTCTACCTGGTCGACGAGGTCGCTGGTGATGAGTACCTCTTTCAGCGATTGCGTCTTGACGGCACGTTGGAACCGCTGCACCACGCCTCGAAAGAGCCGCTCCTCGACGGCGCGCTCCCAGGACGTTCGCAGGTCGCTGTAAAACTGGGTGACCCTGTGCCACGCCTCGTCGAAGCCGGTAGGCGGCAGCTGGGCGTCCCATTCCTGAGCGCGCTTCTTGAGCAGGCCCACTCGTCGCCTAAGGTTCATCGTCTTGAACGGTGGATCCTCGTCCACCCGGCCGACGTCATTTCCCAGGCGCCACATTCCGCGCACGGTGAGCTCCACGCCGTCGGACTCCGCCTGGGATTGCAAGTCGGCCACAAACGGCAGGTCGTGGGTGAAGACGATGACTTGGCGTCGACGCGCCTCTGCAATCAGCCGTTCGGCAATGGATAGCCGGCGATCATCGTCGAGCGAGGAGACCGGATCGTCGAGGATGATCCCGGCATCAACGGCCATCGTGCTCAGCTCCGCCAGGAAGAAAGCCAGGCCCACTGCTCGGCGTTCCCCATCCGAGACGATGTGGGCGAGTTCGACGGCCTGAGAGGTCACGAGACGCAGTTCGACCGTCGTCTCCGCAAGGGCCGTGTGCATATCGATGGAGATCGGCAGGTGATCGCAGTGCAGCCGGTTGAGCTCCTCCTCGAGCGCCGTCGTAAGCGCCCCACTGAGCAAGACGTCAGTCAGCTCTCGTTGCTTGATAGTGATCTTGTTGGTCGCAAGGGCACTGTGCACGCCGTCGAGCCTCGCCGCCTGAGCGAGATGACCCTGCCAGGTGACGAACTCGTCGAGGCGCGCGGCGAGTGCTTCCCGCGCTTCGAGCTCTCGGAGCTCCTTGCGCAGCGTCTTCAGCTCATCGTCATCGCTGGTGGAAAGAAGCTGTGCGGCGTGGGCCGCGCGACCGGCCGCCCAGGCCCGCAGCTCCTCGATTGCCGCAGGAGGCTGACCGACCATGGCCACGGCTTCGGCGGGGCGGGTACGCATTGCGGTCAAGTGCGTAACCGCCCGTTCCAAGTAGCCGTCTATGTCAGCGGCGACTTCGGCACCCACGGCACGGAGTCGCTCGAGGAACGGGTTCCGACTGGTCTCCACCTGGCCCGGCTCGCAGTCGCGGAGCGCGGCCTCAAGGGTTCCTGCGGTCCGGATGGCCGTCGCGTGGACCTCGCTCTTCACGTGCTGTTCGAAGTGCGACATCCGCTCCGCGGCGCCCCTGCCGACCTCTTGCAGGCACAGCGGGCAGGGGTCGCCCTCACCCGGCGGGAACTGAGCTCCCGCACTCTCGGCGAAGGAACGCGCAGCACTCCAGAGGATCGTCCACGGTTCGGAACCCACGCCGGGAAGCGGGCCCGCCGCGAACTGCTCATTGGCGAGAGCCATTGCGTCACGGGCAGTGCGGTCGTCGGCGACCGCCTGCCGCAGGCGGGCGGTCGCCACGGCGCCGGTCTGTAAAGCCAACGCCTCGAGGGCCTGGCACAGTTCCTCGGCAGCCCTGGCGTCGGCCTGGGCCGCGACTGCGTCAGCGTTGGCAGTTGCCGCATCCGCTGCGGCTACTGCCGCTCGCAAGGTTCCCCGGCGGGCCCGACTCTCCTCGTCCAGTGTGGCCAGCTCGGCGAGATTGGGATCGCTGGCGCCGCCGCGTAGTCCGCGCAAAACGGAGCCGACCGCGGTGTCCTCGCCGATTCCATCCAAGACGGGCTGGTTGCCCATGAGCTGGATCCGTTCAATCGTCACCCTAGCCCGAAGGCCGTCCTGCAACGCGGCAAGGCGGGTGAGTACGAGTAGTTCGACCGGGATGTACTGGATGACGTTTTCCCGATTCACATAGAGTTCGGCACACGCGCTGTCGAACACCGCCAGACCAGGCAGGTGAAGGACGCCGTCGCCACGAAGCGGGGTCCGTTGCTGGTGCCGCTCCGAACCAACCGTGTATTCGATGTCGGCGCTCGGCATTTCGGCAGAGGGAGCATAGATGTTGCCATGGACCGAGCAGTCGCGATCGACGCTGTAGCACACCGACTTCAGTCCGCGTACATAGCTACTCTTGCCCGACGCGTTGGCGCCAAAGACGATCGTCAGCCCATCAGGGCAGAAGTCGATCTGCGAGTCGTCGACCACGAGGCCGACCCCGCGAAGTAGCCCGAACTTCTTCAGCTTGGCAACCGGTCCAGCATGCATCCGCGGCAGATCACCGGGGCTGAGCGGCACTGGTTCGCGAGCAGCGGCTTCCGTCGGAACACCCAATCCTCCCTTGACCACAAGGAGGGCCTCGTCAAGTTCGTCGGTGCTCGCCTCCGCGCTGCCGGCCACCCGGCGCGCAAGATCTTGCTGCCATTTCGGCAGCGTTCCAATCCACTCGGCGACCGTATCGCCAACACCCATACGCCAGTATCTCGCACAGACGACCCAGGCGTAGCGACCAGCGGCGATGCTCGAACAGTCGACAGGTGACTCGGCTCCTGACCTCCTCCGGCCGGGTGTACGGCAGGACCCGCTGCGGGCTCGACTCGGCATTGCTTACCCACCTCAGCCCCGCACGGCTGAGCCCGGGCCCGGCACAGGAGGGGTTAACGGCGGACGGCGCAAGGGCGTGGTCCACTCACGGGTACGTACTCCACAGGCCGACCGCGCCGACGGCGCAGGTGGCGATCCAGAGCAGTCGCTGGAGCCCGATCCTGAACGCTCCAGCAAAGAGGCCGAGGAACCCGAGGGCGGCTGCCGCCCAGGTCGCAGCGTTGCCGAAGCCGCTCTTATCTTGGTTTGTCATCTTCATCACCTCCTTCCTGGTCCGGTGCGCCTATCACCCACGGGGCGGACGACGCATGCCTAGGTTACGAGGGGGTTCTGCTCGCCCAACACCACCTCAACCGGGGGATGTAACCTAGGTACGTGCCGCGCCCTGCCACGCCCTCCCGTGCCACGAAGGCCCTGGTAGCGGAGCTGCGCGCCCAGGGGGTGGCCTGCTCGCCTCGCCGCTTGGAGGACTGGAGGCGGGTGGGGCTCGTGCCGAGAGGCCACCGGCGCTTCCTAGGGCGGGGCCGTGGCACCGAGGTCGTCTACCCGGACG
>JBOGGF010000012.1:0-3422 GCA_050743965.1 Acidimicrobiales bacterium | reverse complement strand
CATGACCAGGGGCGACGGCGGTCGTCCCTGGTCACGATCGCAATCCGGACCTTGACGCCACGCCAGTTGCCCTGCCTAGGGTAACGCCAGTCCCAGACGCCCCGACAGGGCGACCCCGGGAGGGGTCGACGGCGGGGGGGATGCTGTGAGAGGCGGAGCGAGGCCCAGGGATCGAGTAGAGAACGTCTCGCCCTCGGGGGTCGCCCCGAGCGCGGCGAGATGGCCCCAAAGGTCCCTGGGCCCGGCCGCCTGAACCGTGCCACGACGGGGTAAGGGGGCGCCACTAGGCGCCCCGGAGCCGGCGCCCAGAATGGTGCCGACGAGGGCCCCGTTGATCGCTTGACGGCGCGCGGGGAACGTCTATGCTCCCGCGGCACATCTCACCCGAAAGGCGATCATGCCCGACGATCTGGACGACGTTTCGATCTCCGACGACCTCGACGAGCTCGACGCAGGCGACGACGCCGACGACGCCGACGAGCTCGGTGACGACCTCGACGACGCGGAGCTCGGTGACGACGAGCTCGGAGACGACGACGCGGACGACACCGAGGACACCGAGGACGCGGACGACACCGAGGACGCGGACGACACCGAGGACGGCGCAGAGGGCGCCTCCGGCTCGACGACGGCTACTGCGGCCGCCACCCCCGAGCGCACCGCCGAGGAGACCGACGAGGAGACAGACGAAGAGACAGACGAGGAGGACGTTGAGGCGAGCCTCGACGTGATCCTCAAGGAACGCCTGGTCGTCGCCGACGAGGAGCCCGAGGACGACGAAGCCACCGATGTCGAGGACCGGTCCGAGGCGAACGAGCGCGTCCTGCCCAAGCAGCCCGACGAGTTCGTCTGCCGCTCCTGCTTCCTCGTCAAGCACCCGAGCCAGTTGGCCGACGAGAAAAAGCTCCTCTGCCGAGACTGTGTCTGACCTCCACGCCGACGACGGCGGTCCGATGGAAGAGGACCAGCACTCCTCGATGGCCGAGCGCGCCCTCGACCTCCTGGTGTTCGCGCCGGCCGGCGCGGTGCTGCGCGCGCTGGAGGACGTGCCGGGCACGGCGGAGCGCGGCAGGGCGATGATCGAGCAGGAGCTCCGCAACGCCCATCTGGTCGGGCAGTTCGCCGTAGGCGCCAGCCAACGCCGCCTGCTGCAGGGACTCGAACGGCTCACGAGCGCTTCCGGCCGTGGGGGCGGCGCCAACGAGCCGGGGGGAACCGACGACCAGGCCGAGCCGGGGACGACGACGCCAGCGGCGGCGGGATCCGCGCCCGTGCAGCCCCTCCGGGTGGAGCCGTCGAGGCCCGAGCCCCGGGCCCCGGTCCCGGCCCGGCCGGTGGGCGCACCAGTGGACGCACCCGACGCCGACGGCATCACCGCCGACCTCGCCATCCCGGGCTACGACACCCTCTCGGCCTCGCAGGTCGTGCGCCGCCTCGACGGCCTGGGACCGGACGAGCTGGCCGCGGTGTTCCGCCACGAGGCGGCGAGCCGGGGCCGGCGCACGATCCTCCACCGCGCCCAGCAGCTCCTCGGGCCCGCGGCGCCCCCCTCCGGGGCCTGACCGGCGAGCCGTCCAAGCCGCGTGGAGCGCGTCCGGGAGGCGGGGCCCGGCGACCTCGCCCGCTGCGCCGAGCTCCTGGCCGAGGCGGGTCGCGACGCCGCCGCCCGGCGCGGGGGTGACATGCTCCTGGCCACCGGCGCCGACGCCGGGGCGGCGCGCCCGGTCATCGACCCATCAACCGCCGTGGCCCGGTGGACGGCACCGGACGGCCCCTCGAAGCTGCTGGTCGGCCTGTTCGAGGAGTTCGCCGTGGGCGTGGCGGCCGGCACCGTCCGGGCGGCGACCGGGCTGGTCGAGTGCTGCTATGTCGAGCCGGGGGCCCGTGGGGTGGGCGTGGGCGGGGCCCTCACCGGCGAGCTCCTGGCATGGTTCACCCGGCGCGGCTGCACCAACGTGGACGCATGGGCGCTGCCCGGCGACCGGGAGACCAAGCAGCTGCTCGAGGCAGCCGGCTTCAGTGCCCGCCTGCTGATCCTCCACCGCCGGCTGCCATGACCGGCGGCCGGCGCGGCGGCGTGCGGCGCGGCGGGGGAGGGGGGATGCGCAGGCCGAGCAGCTTGGCCAGCTCGGGTACCGAGCCTGCAGCCCGGCGCGCCGCCTCCTGGGCCTCGGGGGCTTCGGGGATGCCGGACGGCTTCACCGAGCGGCGCACCGTCGAGTCGACCACCACCTCGAGCAGCGCCAGCCACTCCGTCACCTCGGTGCCGGCGGTCATCGCCGTGCCGGCCGCTTCGGCCAGACGCACCGCCAGGTCGGCCGGAAGCCGCGTCCCGGGCTCGGGCGGCCGTGCCGACACCCCGAGGGCGTCGCCGACCCGGCCCTCCTCCAGTGCGCGCACCATACGGGCGACCCAGTCGTCCTGCAGGGCCTTCACCCGCTGGTCGAGCGCTTCCCGCAGCATCTTGGCCATGGTCCGGCCCTCGTCGTCGAGGTTCACGTTGCGCGAGGCGGTGACGACCGCCCGCAGCTCGCGCAGGCGTGCCTCCCGTCCTGCCGCCTGCGCCGCAGAAGCCCGGTCCTTCCAGTTGGCCAGGTTGACGCGGGTTACGAGCTGCTCGGCGATGGACAGCACCGTTTCGGCGTTCACCACCGAGGCGGTGCCCGACGCGTTCTGCTCGGCGATCGCCTGGCGCACGGCGGGGATCCCCCCGCGCAGCAGCTGCTCGGCCACGGGCATCTCTTGGGGACCCAGCTCGGCCAGCATGGCATTGCGGTGGGTGGTGGACACCGGCGCCCGCCGCTCCCGGCGGGCCGGCGGGCCACCGGTCCGCTCATCCCGGCCCCGGTCGGGCGCCGGCCCGCGGCCCTCACGACGACGGCCGCCGTCCCCCTCGCCCTCGCCCTGGGGTCGGTGAGCCTGCCGACGGGGACCACCCTCACGCCGGGCCGGGCCCTCGCCAGGGCGGCGGCGGCGGGCCCCGGGGGCGTAGCTCACCGAGACGTCCGGCCCGCGCCGCGCCGGTCCGATGATCTCGATCCGGCCGGGCGGGCCCTCCTCGGCCTGCTCCGCCTTCGCCAGGAGCGACACCACCTCGATGCCGTCGAGACCGGACTCGACCTCGGCCCGCAGGACGCTCCCGACCCCGTTGCCCTCGGGCACCAGGTCGGCCTCGACCGTGCCCTTCGGCTGGCGCGCCCCGGCAGCACGCCACGTGAACGTGTCCTCGGAGGTCCGACTGGTGAGCTCGATGTCGAGGCGACGAGACATGCGGCGGTCACGCTACCGCCTCGATGGCGACGCCGTGTCACACCGGGTCGGTGCAGCAGGCCAGGACACGACATGGCCGCGTCGACAAGAGGATCGTCACCCTCTGCTCCGAACGCGGCCCGCCCGCCGGTGACGGCGGATCGACTGGGCCC
>JBOGGF010000011.1:0-5008 GCA_050743965.1 Acidimicrobiales bacterium | reverse complement strand
GTTGTCGACCGTCTGCAGGTCGGCCAGGATCAGCTCGGTATTGACGGTGGCGATGTCGGCGGCCGGGTCGACCGCGCCCTCGACGTGGATCACGTCGTCGTCCTCGAACGCCCGCACCACCTGGCAGATGGCGTCGGTCTCGCGGATGGCGGCGAGGAAGCGGTTGCCGAGTCCCTCCCCCTCCGATGCCCCGCGCACCAGCCCGGCGATGTCGACGAACGTCACGCTGGCCGGCACGACCCGCTCGCTGTCGTACAGGGCGGCGAGGCGGGCGAGGCGGGCATCCGGCACCGGCACCACGCCGACGTTGGGATCGATCGTGGCGACGGGGTAGTTGGCCGCGATGGCCTCGTTGTCGGTGAGGGCATTGAACAGCGTCGACTTGCCCACGTTGGGGAGCCCGACGATGCCGATGGAGAGGCTCATGGCAGCAGCCCAACCTCCTGGGCCAGGACGCGCAGGTCGGCCTCGGGCCGGGCGCCGAGATGGCCGATCACCTCGCCGGCGCACAGCGACCCGAGCCGGGCGCAGTCCTCCGGGCCCGAGCCGTGGGTGAGACCGTAGAGGAAGCCGGCCGCGTAGAGGTCGCCCGCCCCGGTCGTGTCGACCACCCGGTCGACGGGCGCGGCCGGCACCTCGACGGGCCCGCGCGGCGCCAGGACGACCGATCCCTTGGCGCCCCGGGTCACCGCCACCAGGAGCCCGGTCTCCTCGGCTGCCGTCAGGGCGCCCTCGAGCGAGGGCGTGCCGAACAACCGGGTCACTTCCTCCTCGTTGCCGAACAGGACATCCACGTCACCCAGGAGCAGGTCGAGGAAGTCGCGGCGGTGCCGGTCGACGCAGAACGGGTCCGACAGGGACAGTGCCACCGAGCCGTCGTGATCGTGGGAGATGCCGATGGCACGGCGCATCGCTGCCTTGGCCGGCGGCAGGTCCCACAGGTACCCCTCGAGGTAGACGACACCCGCCCGGGCGACCAGATCGGCCGGGACGTCCGCCGGCACGATCGTCGTTGCCACACCGAGGTGGGTGGCCATCGTCCGCTCTGCGTCGCCGGTGATGAGGACGAGGCACCGGCCGGTGCCCCTCGCCTCGGCGCCGGGACCTTCATCGGCGGTGGTCACCGCCACCACCGGCTCGTAGTGGACGCCGGCGGACCGGATGTCATGGACGAAGACGTGGCCCAGCCCGTCGTCGGCCACCTTGCCGACGAACCCGGCACGCCCGCCCAGCGCCGCCAGCCCGGCCATGGTGTTGGCGGCCGACCCGCCCGACACCTCGATCGTCGGGCCCATGGCGGCATAGATCGTCTCTGCCCCCGCCAGGTCCACGAGCTCCATGGCACCACGGGACAGGCCGGCGGCCGCCAGCTGCTCGTTGGTGGCCCGGCTCAGCACGTCCACGAGAGGGGAGCCGATGCCGACGACGTCGAGCGGGTCGTCGTCCGGCGGCTGGGAGTCGGTGGTCTGCGGGGTCTCGGGCACCAGGTGAGGGTACCTGGCAACCCGCTCGCCGACACCAACCGGAGGTCGGCGCTCGGTGGCCGCGCCCGCGCCTATGGTGCCCTGATGCAGACCAGGGTCGTTGGAGTGCGACGACATCTCGGGAGGCACCTCGTCGCCGGGGTGGCGCTGACCGTCCTCCCGATAGCCCTCGCCGCCTGCTCGGGGGGCTCCAGCCCGGCTTCGACCACGGTGACCACGCGGGCGACCACGACGACTTCCTCGGCGGCGCCGACGACGACCAGCGCGCCGACCACCACCTCGACGACCAGCGCCCCCACCACGACCAGCGCCCCCACGACCACGACGACAATCCCCATGGTGCCGATGCAGACCGCACAGGGCGGCGAGTTCCTCTCACCCTCCAAGAACATCGGCTGCGAGGTCGACTACCAGCGTTCGGGGATCACACAGGTCTACTGCCAGACCGTCACACCTCCCCAGTCGGTCACGATGAAGCTGACAGGATCGCTCTCGCAGTGCTCCGGCCAGCAGTGCCTCGGGAACTCCGGCGTCGGTACCCCGATCCTGCCCTACAGCGAGGCGACCGGCGTCGGCCCGTACCATTGCCTGTCGACCATGACAGGGGTCACCTGCGTGGTGAACGGCAAGGGCTTCCGGATCTCCAAGTCCGGGATCACACCGGTCACCACCGCGGGTTGAGTCTTCCCGGTAGTCGGTCCCTGGATCCTGGAAGGTGTCCTCCCGCCTCGAGCGACAGCCGGTTGCCGAAGTGACCGATCGAGCGCGGCCGCCCGCCACCGGTTGAGCCCCGATCGCGCCGAATGCCGGGGGACTGTAGGCTCGATTTACGGTAAATCCTGCTCCGCTCCAGTTCCGAAGCTGGTCAGCCAACTGCGTGGAGCAATGCACGGAGGAGGGCCTCGATGACCATCGAGACGTCGTTCCGCTACGACCAGATAAGTCCAAAGGCCTACGAGCACCCGGCGGATCGAGCCGCGACGTCCGCCCTCCACGCCGTGCCCCTGCTCGACACGGTGATCAAGCGCCTCATCGACCTGGGCCACGAGAAACGACTCCGCCAGATGGTGCGAGGCAACGCCGTGAGGCTCGGTCCTGACCAGCTCCCCGACGTGTGGCGGTACTACATCCAGGCGGGCACGGTCCTCGACGTGCCCGAGCTTCCCGACCTCTACGTCTTCAACGAAGCCGACGTGAACGCCACGACGCTTGGCGCGAACCGGCCGATCATCGTCCTCAACTCGTCGCTGGTGGCCGGCTACACGACCGACGAGGTTCAGACGGTGCTCGCCCACGAGGTCGGCCACGTGCTGTCCGAGCACTACTACTACACGACGGCACTCGTCATGCTCGGACAGTTCCTCAACGGTGCACTGCCGAAGTCACTGCTGCTCGGCCTGCCGGTGCGCGCCATCTACTACGCCCTGCTCGAGTGGGCTCGCGCCGCCGAGCTGTCATCGGACCGGGCGGCCGCACTGGTGCGCGGCGATCCGCTCGACCCCTGCCGCTTGATGATGCGGCTCGCTGGCGGCGCGCTACCAGGGATGAACTTCGAGGCTTTCTTGAAGCAGGCAACCGAGTACAACGACGAGGACGACCTCTTCTCCCGCCATGCGCGGTTCTGGGCGGAGCTCCGGCTCAACCATCCCATCGCCGTGCGGCGCGTTCGCGAGCTGATGACGTGGGTCCAGAGCGGCGACTACGACCGCATCCGATCCGGCTCCTATCCCCGACGCGGGCAGGAGCCGGCACCGACTGCGGAGTTCCAAGCTGCCGTCAACGACTACCGCGCCCGGTTCACGACCTTCCTCGAACGCACCGCCGGCGACGTCCAGCGGCTCGGGCGCCAGTTCGGCGACTGGCTGAAGTCGCGGGCCCCCGGCGAAGCCGCCGGCCCCGCCACCGAGCCCTGAACGGGGGATCCGTCCGGGCGCGTGCACCCGAGGGTTCCGTGAGCGGCAGGCCGCTCGACTGGGCAGTCATGGTGGCCGCTGCTCTCATGGACTTAGTCGGGCTAGACTAAGTCCATGTTCGTGAACATCCACGAGGCGAAGACGCATCTGTCGCGCCTGCTGGAGCAGGCGGCCGCCGGCGAGGAGGTGGTGATCGCCCGAGCCGGGCGACCCATCGCCCGGCTCGTACCGTACGAGGCACGGGGACGGCCGAGGACGGCCGGCCGCATGCGAGGCACTATCCGCATAGCGGCGGACTTCGACGAGAGCCCCGAATGGCTGCTGGACACCTTCGAGGGGAGTGTGTGAACCTCCTCCTCGACACCCACGCGTTGCTGTGGTGGATGAATGGCGATCCCCTCTCCGGCGCCGCGATCGCAGCCATCGCCGATCCTCGAACGCCGGTGTTCGTCAGTGCCGCTGCGGCATGGGAGATCGCTATCAAGTCGGCATTGGGCAAGCTCTCGATGGAACGGTCGGTCGCCGAGAGCCTCACGGACGAAGGGTTCGATCCGCTTTCCATCTCCGTGGCACATGCCGAGCGAGCCGGCGCGTTGCCGCCGCATCACCGGGACCCGTTCGACCGCATGATGGTGGCGCAGGCGCAGATCGAACGGCTGACCATCGTCACCCGTGACCCCGTCTTCTCGACTTACGACGTCGACGTGCTCGCCTGCTGAATGGTCGCCCAGGCCTCGACGAACGGCGCCCGTCGAGCTCGAACGGCGACGACAGCGAAGATGGGGCCATGCAAGAGACGCCAGACGTCCCGGTCCTACACGGCGAGTTGGTCCGGCTCGAGCCGCTCTCCATGGCACACGCGCCCGATCTCGCCATCGCGGCCGAGGAGAACCGCTCGAGCTTCGCCTTCACGTGGGTCCCCCGGGCTGGCGACACCGAGGAGTACATCGCCACCCTGCTGGTCCGGCGAGACGAAGGGATGATGGTGCCCTTCGCCCAGGTGCGCGAGGCCGATGGTCGGGCCGTCGGCTGCACCGCCTACTGGGACTTCCGGCGATTCTTCACACAAGGCGATCTGTGCGCCGTCGAGATCGGCTACACCTGGCTCGCACCGTCGGCTCAACGAACGGGGATCAATCGGGAGGCGAAGCTGCACCTGTTCACGTACGCCTTCGAGACCCTCTGCATGGCGCGTGTCGACCTCAAGACCGACGCCCGCAACGAGCGCTCCCGGCATGCAATCGCCGGCGTCGGCGCCCAGTTCGAGGGCGTGCTTCGCCAGTGGTCCAGGTCCCACGTCGCCGGGGAAGAAGGGGAGCTCCGTGACTCGGCCATGTTCTCGGTGGTCGCCACCGACTGGCCCACCACCAAGGCCGACCTCGCCGCCCAGCTCCTGCGGTAGGGGACCCTCGGCCAGCCAGCGAAGCGAGGGCGTTCGGCCGGTACCTCGCCGTGCGGGGCTGTGCGGGCGCCGATCCCTCAGCGCCGCAGCGTCCCTCAGCGCCACTGATACACCCTCGTGCGACCCTGTTCTCGTGGGCACGACGGAGCTGCGACGGGCGGGACGGGCGTTGGAAGAGGCGCTGTCCTCGTTCGCGGTCGAGGACGTCG
>JBOGGF010000010.1:0-1665 GCA_050743965.1 Acidimicrobiales bacterium | reverse complement strand
GCGCGTCCCCGAGCAATTTTCGACCGTCTGTGCTCGTGGCCCGCTGCGGTGCCCCGGAACCCTGGACGGTGCGGGAGACGGCGGGGGGTGGGGCGACGGCGTTGGCCCCGGCCCGGGCCAGGCCGGGCACGGCCGCGTCGGTAGGCAGATGGGCGAGGGCGGCAAGCTCGGCGACCGAGACCAGGTTCCCCCGGCCGAGCCGGCGGGCGGCGAGTACCTCGGCGGGGTGGCGGAGCCGGTGGCGATCAAGGCGGTTCCGCCCGGCGAAGAGCGCGAACGCGGAGGCCACGGCGTGCGCCCGGCCCCGCAGCCGGGCGGCGGCCTGCCGGTCGGTGGCGGTCGTGGCGACGGCATAGCGCACGGCGATGGCCCAACACGGCTGGGCTGCCTTGTCCAAGATGTCGGCCACGTCCGCGCCGCGGGACGGGTCAGTCGCCGCCGCCTGGGCGCCGGGGCCGGGGGTGACCAGGTCGACGAGCCGGGCGAGGCGGTTGGCGGGCCGGCCCGACCGGCGAGCGGCGGCGGCCCTGTGGAGGCGGGTGAGACGCCGCCCGGTGACTGGCCGGGCCAGGATCTGAACGCCGGCGGACTCGCCCTCGTCGAGGCCGGACAGGGCGCCGACGAGGGGTCGGAGGGGATCGACCTTGTGCTCGGTGCGCAGCGGGTAGTGCTCGGGGAGCGCCAGGCCGAGCGTCCCGCCGGTCGCTACCCCGTCGCCGACGAGCGGCGGGACAGCAGCGACGGTCTCGGTGCGCGCCCCGGGCCAAGCGGCCTCGACGGCCCGCTCCACCAACCCGGGCGGGATCCGTCCGGGCACCCAGATGGCGATGGTGAGTCCGCCGTCGGACGCGCTGAGCTCGAAGCCGAGATGGGGCTGGCCGCCGAGGAAGCGCCGCCAGGCCGGTCGCAGCAGCGCCACCAGGTTCGTCCACAGCGTGGCCGCCCCTTGGGGGTCGACGTCGGGCGGGCTCAGGACCCGTACCAGCCGGGCGTCCTCGCCCATCCGTCGGGCCTGGGTCCGACGGGCCACAGTCACCACCACCAGGCCAACCAGGGCCACACCGGCGGCGACTGGTCCGAACGTCGTTCCCAGGTGGACGACCAGATGGGCCAGATGGTGGACGAGGAGCGAGGTCGTGGCGCCGGGGTGGGTCAGGTAGCGGCCCAAGGGACCCGAGACGGTGGGCGGTGGGACGGGTTGGGGTGCAGGGAGGGTCACGCCCGGTATGGACGCGAACAGGGTCGCCATGTCGAGCGCTCCTTTATTGGCTAAAGGTCGGGGGTGTCGTCGAGGGCCTGTTCGATCCCGGTCCGGCACACGTCGTCCTCCTCCGCGCTGGCGAGCGCGGTGAAGGCGACCCGGTCCACCCCAGCGGCGAGGAGGCCCTGACCGCGGGCCGCGCCGAGTAGGTAGGCCCGCTCGCCGGCCGACAGCCCGAACGCCTCGGCCAGGGTGTCGATGGATTGGGGGGCTTGGCGGAGCAGTATCTGGCTGGCGGCGTTGGCGATCACGGCCTGGCCGAGGGGCGAGCCCAACAGGTCGCCGGCGTCTTGGGTGACGACGGTGAGGCCGGCCCAGTGCTTGCGGGCCGACTTGGCCATGCGGAACAGGAACTCGGCGCCGGCAGGGTCGGACATCAACAGCCAGGCCTCGTCGACCGTGAC
>JBOGGF010000009.1:0-10208 GCA_050743965.1 Acidimicrobiales bacterium | reverse complement strand
CGGGAGTTCATCCGGGCGTTCGAGGACGCGGCGCTCGAGGTCGCGGGCGAGGGCGGCGGTCCCGAGCACCTGGTGCAGGGCACCCTGTACCCCGACGTCGTCGAGTCGGGCGACGGCACGGGCGGCTCGACCATCAAGTCCCACCACAACGTCGGCGGACTGACCGCCGACCTGGGCTTCCGCCTGG
This sequence comes from Acidimicrobiales bacterium, assembly GCA_050743965.1. Classification (GTDB taxonomy): domain Bacteria; phylum Actinomycetota; class Acidimicrobiia; order Acidimicrobiales; family RAAP-2; genus DAHUZJ01. The sequence goes on along the minus strand of JBOGGF010000009.1, from coordinate 10,021 downwards.
TCGAACCGCTGCGCGCCCTCTTCAAGGACGAGGTGCGGGCGCTCGGGCTCGAGCTGGGACTGCCCGAGACGATCGTGTGGCGCCAACCCTTCCCCGGTCCCGGGCTGGCCATCCGCATCGTCGGGGAGGTCACCGCCGAGCGGTTGGCCTTGCTGCGCCAGGCCGACGCCATCGCCCGCGACGAGCTGACCGCGGCCGGGCTCGATCGCTCGGTCTGGCAGTTCCCGGTGGTGCTCCTGGCCGACGTACGCTCGGTCGGTGTCCAGGGCGACGGCCGCACCTACGGCCACCCGGTCGTCCTGCGCCCCGTGAGCAGCGAGGACGCCATGACCGCCGACTGGTCGCGGCTCCCCTACGAGGTGCTCGAGCGCATCTCCACCCGGATCACCAACGAGGTCCCCGAGGTCAACCGAGTGGTCCTCGACATCACGAGCAAGCCGCCCGGCACCATCGAGTGGGAGTGACGGCGGTGGCGGTGGCGGCCTACTCGCCGTAGGGCGGAGCCACGACGGTGGCGACGGTGCCGCTCCCGGGGGCGACATCGCGCCACCGCGGCGTCGTCACCCGGTAGACGGCCAGACCGCAGGTCGGGAACGTCCGCCCGACGAGGGCCTGGCGGCCCGCTTCGTCGTCGGTGGCGATCAGGTCGAGGGCGAGGCGGTGGACGGTCGGATTGTGCCCGACGACCATGACCGACCGTTCGGCGTCGTCAACGGTCTGGACCTCGCCGAGCACCTCCTCGGGTGACGCCTGGTAGAGGTGGTGCCGCAGGTCCAGCGTCGACGTGATGCCGGCGAGCACACCCTCGGCCGTCTGGACCGTGCGGCGAGCGGTCGAGCACAGCACCACCGACGGCAGCTCGTCGGGGCCGAGGCCGAGGCGGTCGGTGGCCAGGCGACGGCCGAGCGCCTCGGCGTTACGGCGCCCGCTCGGGGCCAGGGGCCGATCGCGGTCACGGGCACCCGGCGGGGGATCGGGCACCGCGGCAGCGTGGCGCAGTACCCACAGCAGGCGGCCTCCGGATGCGCCCGCCGGCCTCGACGGCCCAGCCGGTCCCGACGGGCCCGCCGCCACTACGCCGTCACCTCCCGGCGGCCCTCGATTGCCCGGCCGAGGGTCAGCTCGTCGGCGTACTCGAGGTCGCCCCCCACCGGCAGGCCGCTGGCGATGCGGCTGACCTTCACCCCCACCGGCCCGAGGAGACGGGCGAGGTACATCGCCGTCGCCTCACCCTCGAGGTTGGGGTTGGTGCAAAGGATCACCTCTGCGATGCCTTCGGCGCCCACCCGGGCGAGCAGCTCGCGCACCCGCAGCTGGTCGGGACCGACGCCCTCCAGCGGATTGAGCGCTCCCTGGAGGACGTGGTAGCGGCCGCGGAACTGCTGCGTCCGCTCGACGGCGACGATGTCGCGGGGGTCCTCCACCACGCACACCACGGTCGCATCCCGACGGTCGTCGGTGCACACGTCACACAGCTCGCCCCCCTCGGCCACGTTGAAGCACCGGCTGCAGAGCGTCGTCCGCTCCTTCACCGCGCCGATGGCGTCGGCCAGCCGCATGGCGTCCTCGTTGGGCACCTTGAGGAGGTGGAAGGCGATCCGCTGGGCCGACTTCGGTCCGATGCCGGGCAGCCGACCGAGCTCGTCGATGAGGGCCCGGAGCGGTCCGGTGTACATCAGCCGCTCACCTCTTCGGCGCCGGGGAACGCCTCGAGCACCTTGGCGTGGGCGACCGAACCCACGGCGCCAGTCTCGGCGATGGCTGTCGGGTCATAGTCGTCGTCGGGATCGAGGTCGGGGCCGCGGTCGAGCGCGGCGCCGGGGCCGTCCCCCGGCGGTCGCGAGGGCGAGCTGGCGGCCGATGACGAGCCGGGCGGGGTTCCCGGGCCGTCGTCCACGACCAGGTCGAGGGTTACCGGCACGCCGAAGTGGCCGGCGATCGCCGACTCCACTGCCGGGCGTACCTCCTTGCACCGCTCGCAGTGGGCGACATTGGGGAGGGCGAACGTCGCCGTGCCCTCCTCGATGGCCAGGAACCGGCCACCGCTGTAGAGGGCCTTGGCCTTGGCCGGGAGCCCCCGGAGGATGTGGTCGCCCCACGCCTCGACCAGCCGGTCGCGGTCGAGCGCGACGCCCGAGCGCGGCGTGTTGGGCGCCGCCGGAGGTGCGGGCGCTGCCGCCGGAGGTGGCGGAGAGGACGGCGCCGGGTGGGCGCTGGGCGGTGCCGGCGGTGCTTCGCTGGGCGGTGCTCCCGCCCCCGGCAAGGGGGGGTCGGCCGGCACCGAAGCCCGCTGCCGGCGCAGGGCACCCAGGCTCGGTCGACCACCCGCCGTGGTCGCAGGTACTGGGGGAGCAACCGGGTCGGCGGAGGTGGCCGTGGCGGCCGGAGGATCCGTCCCGGCGGCGGGTGTTGCGGCGGCCGAGACGGCTCTCGGCACAGGGCCAGAGGTCTCGGCCGGCCCCCCGTCGCGGGCCGGTCCGGCACCACCAGCACCACCAGCACCACCAGCACCACCAGCACCACCAGCAGGCTGGCCGGCGACCGTCCGCTCGAGCCGGGCGACCCGGTCGGCCAGCGCCGCCCCCGACTCGTCGAGATCTGGGCGGACGAGACGCACCAGCGCCACCTCCAGCACCACCCGGGGATCGGGGGCCTCTCGCATGTCCACCTGTGCCCGCCCGAGCATCTCGATGGAACGGACCAGCCTCGGCAGGCCCATCCGCTGGGCGTGCTCGGCCAGGCGCTCCGCGTCGCCTCCCACGACGCCGGCAAGGTCCGGGGCGAACGTGACCAGGAACGCCTGGCGGAGCTCGTCGACCAACTCGGTCGCCAGCTGCTGGGGTCCCCACCCGGCCTCATGCAGGCGCGCCACGACGGACAGCGCCAGCCCGGCGTCCTCGTCGGCCAGGGCCTCGCTCAGTCCGGCTACCTCGGGCCGGATGCCCTCGGCACTCCCCGACGCCGCCACCTGGTCGAGCGCGGAAAGGGCATCCCGGGCCGAGCCGCGGCCGCGGCGCACCACCGCCGACAGTGCTCCCTCGTCGAGGTCGAGCCCGGCGGCGACGTTCACGTCGCGGACCAGCCCGGTCAGGGTCTCGGCTGGCAACAGCCCGAACTCGAAGTGCTGGGTGCGGCTCCGGATGGTGGGCGGGACCTTCTGGGGATCGGTCGTCGCCAGCACGAACACCACGTGGGCGGGCGGCTCCTCCAGGGTCTTCAACAGCGCGTTGGCCGCGGCGGTGGAGAGCATGTGGACCTCGTCGACGATGTACACCTTCCACCGGCCCGGAGTCCCGAGCGCGGCGTGGGCGATGAGGTCTCGCATGGCGTCGACACCGTTGTTGGACGCCGCGTCCAGTTCGTGGACGTCGAGCGACGCGCCCCGGGCGATGTCGAGGCACGACGGGCACCGCCCGCAGGGTTCGCCGTCGTGCGGATCGGCGCAGTTGAGGGCCCGGGCGAGTATCCGAGCGGTCGAGGTCTTCCCCGTCCCCCGAGGGCCACTGAAGAGGTAAGCGTGGGCCACCCGATCGTCGCGCACGGCACCCTGTAGGGCTCGCACCACATGGGCCTGGCCCCGGAGCTGGGCGAACGTGCCGGGACGGAACCGTCGGTAGAGGGAGACGAACGTCTCGCCGTCTGGCGTCTCATCGTCTGGCGCCTCGCCCTCGACCCCCGCTGCGCCACTCTCGCCGTCCACGGCCGTGGAGCCTACTGGGGCGCTCCGACGGTCCGGCGCCCGGTGCGGCGGCCAGGTTGACTACGGCACACGGCCTCACCCGCTGAGAGCTGCTGCCTTCCGACCCTGACTCGGTTCACGAGCGGCCGTTGCGCAGGACCCGGCCACCGCACCCGGCGCCGGCCCGAGGAACGACGCCCGCCCAGGCTACCCGCTTGCGCCCGAACCGGGCCCAGCGAGCCGGTTGGCGCCAGCCAGCTGCATCGGCGGCATCGAACGGTGACGCGCGTGGCGGCGGATAGCCTGTCCAGGCTGTACCCGGAGGCGTGCGAGAGCGGCCGAATCGGCACGATTGGAAATCGTGTGTGGGGCAACCCACCGTGGGTTCAAATCCCACCGCCTCCGCTCGGGGCCCGTACGAAGCTCGGGCCCGTGACGTCACCAAATTCCGCAGCAGCGAGTCATCTCGATGCAGAAGGGACGCCATACGGCCGCGAGTGGGTCAAGAAGGCGTCCGGAGGGATCCGAGTGGTGAGAGCGACGAAGGCAGCAGTCCGCCCCCTCGCGGAATGGGCAGGTCGACCGTCACGACTCGCCCGTCGGGCGCGTCCGACTGCTGGGTCCATGTCCCCAGTCATCACCGGGCCCAGAGTCGGCCCCTCACGGCATCCTTCCCCAGCCGGCTGGGTAACAGATGGGGTGGATGGTTGGTCCAGTTGTCGAAGACTGACCCGTGGCCTGAAAGAAAGGGGTAGAGCTGCAATGCCAGGCATGGAAGACCTCAATCAATGGCGAGGCGAGGATGTCGTCGACACCGGAGGCGACAAGATTGGCAAGCTCGAAGAGATCTACTACGACTCCGACAACGATGAGCCGGTGTTCCTTGGGGTGAAGACGGGCCACCTCAGCCACCATCTGCTCTTCGTCCCCTACCAGGGCGTCTCTGCTGGCAACGGTCACGTCTCGACCAATCAGGCGAAGTCAGTGGTCGAGAAGGCCCCAAAGATTGAACCCGGCTCAGAGCTTGCCCGTGACCAAGAAGTGGAAATATTCGAGTACTACAACATGCCGTACACCCCGAGTTTCTCTTCGGGAGGCAGGCGTCTCGTCCGCCGCTGACCTTCACTCATCCCAGGTCGGTCCCAGGTCGGCTGAGCATGGCCGTTCCTCGCGAGAGGCAAACGGCCTCGGGGGTTGATCGGGCTCTTCGCGATGAGGCGTGGGGCGATGCCGGTGACCGGGGACGGTTTCTGGGCAGCTCAACCAAGTAGACCCCAGGCGAGCAGGCGAGTGCACGGTGCGGCCCGATGGCGCCGGGCACGGCTGTTCGCCGATCGCCTACCCCAGGGGGCCGCATGGGGCCCGTCATGTCCGTCAAGCGACCCGGCAGCGCAGCAAGCTGACCAGCGTGGCTACCTCATGGGCAGCAAGTCGGGGGTAACCAGCGACTTCGTTGCACGACGCACACAGCAGCGCAGGCGGGCAAGCGCCATCATTGATGGGGGCCTGCACGGGGACAGCGAAGATGGCAGCGGCAGCAGGAGAGAGCGATGGTCGGGCGACCGTGCTGTCGCCCCGCGCCGTGACGCTGAGCTGGTTCCTCATCGGCGGCTTCGTGGCCGTCCTCGCGCTTGGCTACGCGATGCGCTGGCGCTGGACCGGGTTCGACCAGGACCGCCGGCTGTGGGACCTGCTGCACCTGATCGTGCTGCCGGCCGTGCTCGTCACCCTCCCGCTCTGGTATCGCACGCGCGCCAACTGGCAGCGGGCGTGGCATGCGGCCTTCGGGACCGTCGCCGCCCTGTTCGCCGCGATGGTCGTTGGCGGCTACGCCTTCGGGTGGGCCTGGACCGGCTTCCAGGGCAACACGCTGTGGGACTGGCTCGAGCTCCTCGCCCTGCCCGTTGTCGTCGCCCTCCTGCCCCTGTGGCTCGAGACCCACCGGCGTCTCGAGGCCGAGTGGCGGATCGGCTTGACGCTCCTGGCCGCCGGCTTCACCGTCACCGTCGTCGGCGGCTACGCCCTCGGATGGACGTGGACGGGCTTCCACGGCAACACCCTGCTCCAGTGGGTCCGCCTGCTCTTCGTGCCCTTCGTCCTGCCGGCATCGATCGCGTGGTACTCGACGCAGATCCGGTTCCGCGAAGAGGAGCCGGCAGCGCCCCCGGCAACGTCAGCAGCGCCTGCGTCGTCGTCCGACCCGCCATCCGCCCTTCCTGGACCAGCTCCGGACGGCACCGCCGCAGATGCGCCGGTACCGGTACCGGCACCGGACGGGGGCGGCGGAGAGGCAGCGGGCGCCGCCACGGGGCTGCCGCCGTCCTCCGCCCCGGTGTAGGGGCTGTCCACAGCCGACCCCTTTCCCCCGGCGATCCGACGGCGTAGGGTGCGAGGCGCGAGCTCGGGAGATGTCCGACCGAAGCGCCGGCGTGAAGAGGGTTGGAGCCGGCCACCCCGGTGGGCAGTGCCCGAAGAGCGGTCCCTCCTTGACTCCCCGGGCTCGCGCGGCCACACGCAGGCTGGTGCGGGAGCGGTCAGGCGGCGAGGCGCTGGCGCAGGATACGCTTCCCCATCTCGGCGCCCTTGCGGCTATCCGCCTGCGCCTTGCGGAGCAGCTCGGCCAGCTCTACGTCCTCCTGGCGCTGAGCGTCCTCGATGTAGGTCTCGAGGCGCAGGGCGTTCTTCAGTCACGAGTCGACGTACCAGATGAGGTTGTAGTCCTTGTCGGGCGTCCCGGTGATGTGGCCCGTCTCGTGCGTCGCGGTCGTCATGGGTCGCCTCCTTGGAGTCGGCGCGGTCGGCGCGGTGCGTCACCCGAGATCTTCACCGGCCGCCGCCGCGGCGAAACGATGGTGGGCAACCACCCCTGCCGCGGCCACCACCTCCACCGGTCCCGCCACCCCTGCCGGCCCCGCATAACCTCCCGGCCAACCGCCACTGCCGCCCCCGCCGCCGACCCGGGGGTCGGTTGCCCGTCAGTCGATCTGCGCCCGCAGATCAGCCAGCCACTCGTCGGCTCGGCGCCCGGCGTCGTCGGCCTCCTGCCGGCGCGTGGCGGCGTACGGCCCGGCCGCCGGGTACGACCCGAGGAACTTCACCCTCGCCAACCGGCTCTGCAGGTCGCGTAGACAGGCGGCGACGACATCGTCGGCCAGGTGCCCGCTCAGGTCGATGGCGAAGCAGTAGTCGCCGAGCCCCTGCTTGGTCGGGCGCGACTCGAGGCGGGTGAGGTTGATGCTGCGGGCGGCGAACTGGCCCAAGATGCCGTGCAGGCTCCCGGGCCGGTCGGCGTCCTGGAAGCACACGATACTGGTGCGGTCGTGGCCGGTCGGCGCCGGGACGCCCTGTCGGGCGACCGACAGGAACCGCGTCTGGTTGTCGGGGAAGTCCTCGATGTCCTCGGCCACGATGGTGAGCCCGTAGAGGTCGGCGGCCAGGCGGGGAGCGATGGCGGCGGTGCCGGGCTCGGGGTGCTCCCCGAGGGAACGGGCGGCGTCGGCGGTCGACGTGGCGGCGACGGTCTCGCCCCCGCCCAGCTGCTCGGCCAGGAACCGGCGGCACTGCCCGAGGGCCACGGGGTACGACACCACCCGGCGCACGTCGGCCAGGTGGGTGCCGGGCGGGGCCATGAGGTGCAGGCGGACGTCGAGCACCACCTCTCGCTGGACGAGCAGGTCCACGTCGAAGATGAGAGCGTCGAGGGTGTCCCGGACCACGCCGTCGATGGCGTTCTCGATCGGCACGAAGCCGACGCCGACCTCGCCCCGACCAACGGCCTCGAGCACCTCGCCGATGGTCGCCCGGGGCTCGAGGGCGGCGGCGGCGTAGTCAGGCTGGCTCAGCAGGGCCTCTTCGGTGAAGGTGCCCATGGGGCCGAGGAAGGCGACCGAGGTCGCAACGCGGGTCACGCCCGGGCAGGATAGTGACCCGCATGGACGAGCTCACGCTGCGCCAGCTCCTCGACGACGTCGCCGGAGGGAGCTGCACCCCCGACGAGGCGGTGCAGCGCCTTCGCCGCCTGCCCTTCGCCGACCTCGGCTTCGCCCGGGTCGACCACCACCGCGCCCTGCGCCAGGGCCTCGGCGAGGCCGTCTACGGTCCGGGCAAGGCACCCGAGCACTGCGCCGCCATCGTGGTCGAGCTGCTGGCCGAGGGGTCGGGGCCCGTGCTCCTGACCCGGGCGGACCCCGTGCAGGTGGCGGCGGCGTCCGATGCCGCTCGGGCGGCCGGTCACGGCGAAGCGACCGTCACGCAGGCCGGCACCCTGGCCATCGTGACGTGGCGGCCGGCACCACCCCGTCCCGCCCGGGTGCTCCTCCTCACGGCCGGGACGGCCGACCTGCCCGTGGCCGAGGAATGCCGGGCCACCCTCGAGGCGCTGGGCTTCCGACCGACGCTCCTGGCCGACTGCGGCGTGGCCGGCGTCCACCGGCTGCTGGCGTCGGTCGACGAGGTGGCCGGGGCCGATGTCGTGGTGGTCGTGGCCGGCATGGAGGGCGCCCTCGCCAGCGTGGTCGGCGGGGTGACGGGGGCCCCGGTGGTCGCCGTGCCCACCAGCGTCGGCTACGGCGCCGCCCTGGAGGGGGTGACCGCCCTCCTGGCGATGCTGTCGTCGTGCGCCTCGGGGGTCACTGTGGTCGGCATCGACAACGGCTTCGGCGCCGCCTGCGCCGTCGCCCGGATCCTGCAGTGACCCTCGTGCCCCGACCGGGCCCCGAGGTGGACGCCGGCCCCGATCCCGGCCCGGAACCCGGCCACAACCGCGGCCCCGATCCCCCTCTCGCCCCCGACTCGGCTGCCGGGACCGACGTCGACCCCGCTCCCTGGCCCCGCACCGTGGCCTGGTTCCACTGCTTCGCCGGCATCGCCGGCGACATGGCTCTCGGGAGCCTTCTCGACGCCGGCGCCGACCTGTTGGAGGTGCGGAGCCTGTTGCGGCGCCTGCGGCTCCCCGGCTGGTCGCTCGACGCCGCGCCGGTGCTGCGGGGCGGGCTCGCCTGCACCCGGGCGATCGTGCGGACCGCCGAGGAGCAGCCCGTCTCCCGGGCTCATGCCGAGATCGCCGCGCTGGTGCGCGAGGCCCGGCTGCCGGACCGGGTCGCCGGGCGGGCCATCGCCGCATTTGGCGCGCTGGCCACGGTCGAAGGGCTGCTCCACCGGCAAGACCCCGACCGCGTCCACTTCCACGAGGTCGGCGGGCATGACGCCGTGGTCGACGTGGTCGGCACCGCCGCCGCCCTCGAGGTGCTCGGGGTCGACGAGGTGGCGGCGTCCCCGGTGGCCGTCGGCACCGGCACCGTCGGGTCCGCCCACGGCGTCCTCCCCAACCCGGCACCGGCGGTGGTCCGCCTGCTCGTCGGCGCGCCCACGTACGGCCGTCCGCTGCCGGTGGAGCTCACCACCCCGACCGGCGCCGCCCTGCTCGCCACCCTCGCCTCCTCCTTCGGGCCGCTGCCGCCCCTGTCGGTGACGGCGACCGGATTCGGTGCCGGGACGAGGGAGCTCGACGAGCTGCCGAACTGCACCCAGGTGGTCATCGGCGCGGCGGCACCGGTCGGCGCCGGGGACGGCCAGCCCGTCACCGTGCTCGAGGCCAACCTCGACGACGCCACCGGCGAGCAGCTGGCCCATGCCGTCGCCGCCCTCCTCGACGCCGGGGCCCACGACGCCTGGGTGTCGCCGGTCGTCATGAAGAAGGGGCGGCCCGGCCACACCCTCCACGCCCTGTGCGATCCCGCCCGGGCCGAGCGGCTGCGCCAGGTGTTCCGCTCGAGCACCGGCACGTTCGGGGTGCGGGCGACCGCCGGGCAGCGGTGGCCCTCGGCCCGCGAGATGGCGGAGGTGACCGTGGCGGGAGAGGCGGTCCGGATGAAGGTGGGCGCCGGGCGGGCGAAGCCCGAGCCCGACGACGTGGCCCGGGTGGCCGGGCACACCGGGCTGCCGCTGCACGAGGTCGTGTCCCGGGCCGAGGAGGCATGGCGGCGGTGGGCCGGCAGCCCGGGGGGCGGGGCCTGAGCGCTACTCGGCCGCGTCGGCGAGAGCCTCGGACAGCGTCGGGTGCACGAGCATGCTCTCGACGATGTCCTGCACCCGGAGGCCGGCGGTGACTGCCAGGGCGATCACCGAGATGAGCTCGCTGGCGTTCTGACCGACGATCGAGCCGCCGAGCACGACCCCCGTCGCCGGGTCCGACACGATCTTCACGAAGCCGCGGGGATCGTGGTGGATGAGTGCCCGGGCGCTGGCGGCGAAGGGGACCTTCGTGACCCGGATCTTTCGTCCCTCGGCGAAGGCGTCGGCCTCTGCCAGACCGACATCGGCGATCTCGGGCTCGGTGAAGAT
>JBOGGF010000008.1:0-4755 GCA_050743965.1 Acidimicrobiales bacterium | reverse complement strand
CCCGCGGCCCGCCCGGCGCTCCGATCCCCGCGGCCCGCCCGGCGCTCCGATCCAGGTCGGCCCGCCCCCGCCAGGCCCTCGCCCTACCGTCGCCCGAGGTCGCTCAGGGACGGGTCGCGGCCGCCGTCGAGCGTGCGGCCACCGCCCGCAGGCCCCCGAGGAACACCGCGACGTACAGTTCTTCGAGGAACACCCGCTGGTCGGACGACGGCCGCTCGTGCCACTGGTGGATGATGGAGTCGATCCCGGTCAGCAGCACCCGGGCGACGCTCATGGCTTCCCGGTGGCCGATGCCCAGCTCCTCCTCCGCCAGGCGGCCGAAGTGGCGGACGGTCCGGGCCTCCCGGGCCCGCTGGTCCTGGCGGTTCTGCGTGTCGCGCGCCCCGGCGCGGATGAGCCGGGTGAGCAGCGCGCCGCGGGCCTCGGTCTCCTCGATGACCGCCCGCACCAGGGCCCGGACGGCACCCTCGAGGCCGGTGGCCTGGTCGATGGCGGCGGCGACGTCCGCATCGAGGATCGACATCTCCCGCCGGTAGGCGGCGGCGAGCAGCTCGGACGCATTGGCGAAGTGCTTGTAGAGGAGGGGGCGGCTCACCCGTGCCCGGGCGGCGACCGTCTCCATCGACACCGCCTCCACGCCGTGATCGAGGGCGATGACGATGGCGGCATCGAGAAGGGCCTCGCGCCGGTCGGCCCGCCGCAGTCTCGGGGCCCGCCCTCGGCGGGCTGGGCTTGTCGCGCCGACACCCGTCGGGGCGCCATCGGACACGGGCGGGCCGGCCACCGTGACATCATGTCACCTCGGCCGCGGTCGGCACCACCGTACCGCTCGTGACTCGGCGACCATGGTGTGAGCCCCTCGGTGACATCGACACGGCCGGCGCCGTTCAGCGGAGGGGGAGCCCGACAAAGCCGGCGAGTATCGCCACGCCGAGCATGAGCCAGGCGACGTAGTCGCCCACGTGACCGGAGTGGAGCCGGTGGAGGACTCGAACCGGCGCGTTCGCCATCGCCCGCAGGACCGGCAGTCGGTCAGTGAGGGCGCGGCCGTCGAGGGCGGCACCGGCGACGGCCAGCGCCAGCGCCGTGGAGAGGAAGCCGAGGCCGAGGCCCAACCCCGTCCAGTTGGGTGCGGCGGCCGAATGGACGGGCGCCGGCACCCCGTGCAGGGCCGAGGCGGCGTAGCCGGCGCCGTCCACGAAGTAGGCCGCTGCCCGGTCGGCGACGCTACGCGTGCCGGGGAGCAGCCCTAGGGCGACGGCGATCACGAGCAGGGCGACGATCGGGGCGACCATGGTCCACGGCGGCTCCCGCATGGATCGGCCGGGGTCCTCCTCCTGGCCGCTCGACCGGTCGGTGTCCGAGGATGCCGGGAGCGCGCCCATGCGATAGAAGACCCGGCCCGCCACCCGCAGCACGGCGCCGCCCGTCATGGCCGACACGCCGACGTACAGCGCCGGCGTCCACGGGTACCCGGCCGACAGGCCCGCCTCCTCGCTCATGGCCTTGCCCAACGAGATCCCGAACGGCGGCACCCCCGACAGGGCGAGGCCGCCCACCACGAACAGCCCGCCCAGGATCCAGTGCCGGTGGGCGGCCCCGAAGAGCTTGATCTCGTCGACGTTGCCGTACATCGCGAGGAGGACGCCGGCGACGAGGAACAGGGCCGACTTCACCGCGGCGTGCCCGACCACGTAGAGGATGGCTCCGGCGGTCGAGGCATCGGTCAGGCAGCCCAGCGCCACGAGGAACAGCCCGACGTGGGCGATGGTCGAGTAGGCGAGGAGCCGCTTGATGTGGCGCTGCGTCAGGCACATCACCGCCCCGACGATGGCCGTGACCGCTCCGAGGACGATGAAGGTCCGGCGGATCTCGCCGGGGGGCAGCGCAGCGGCGAAGACCACCCAGTAGATGCGGAAGGCGGCGTAGATCCCGAGCGGCACCATGACCCCCGAGAACAGGACGCACACCGGCGCAGGCGCGACGGCATGGGCGTCCGCCAGCCAGAAGTGGAACGGCACCATCGCGCCCTTCACGAGGAAGCCGGTCAGCACGAGGACGAAGGCGGCGACGACCAGGGCATCCGGCCGGTGGTCGGCGAGGGCGGCGTGAAGCTGGGGCAAGCCGAGATCTCCGGTGCGCGCGTAGAGCAAGCCGATGCCCATCAGCGTCACGTAGGCGCCGAGGCTGTTCACGATGCCGAAATTGAGCGCGCCCTGGAGGGCGGACTCGTCCTCCACCCGCATGCCCGTCAGCCCGTAGGCGGCGGCCCCCATCAGCTCGAAGAAGCAGAACATGTCGAACAGGTCGCCGCTGAGCGACAGCCCGACCATCCCGGCCAGGAAGAGCAGCATCAGGCTGTGGAAATGGCCCCGGACCGACTCGATGTACCCGGCGCTGAAGACGAGCGCCAGGAGCATCAAGCAGGCGGCTGAGAGGGCGATGCCCGCCCCCACCGGGTCGCTCACGAGCACGATCCCGACGCTGTGGCCATGCTGCGGCACCCAGTCGGCCGACCACGTCACCACCCGGCCCGACGTGGAGGCGGCGAAGATCCGCCCGAGGAGCCCCACGACCGCGGCGGTGACCGCGATGGCGATCCCGTCGACCACCAGCCGGGGGAGCGGCTTGCCGACCACCAGAAGCAGGCATGCGCCGAGGACGGCGATGGCGACGGTGATGGGTGGCAGCACGGCCACCCCGTGCTCGAACGGCACCCGCTCAGCCCTCGATGGCGTTGAGCTCGTCGGGGTCCACGCTGCCCCTGCGCTTGTAGATCTGGATCGCCAGTGCCAGCAGCAGCGCAGTGACCACTGCGGAGACCACGACGTCGGTGAGGGTCATCGCCTGGACCACCGGGTCGACCACGTGCAGCGTGGGATGGCGCGGGGGCGACCCGAACACCGGCGGCCCCGCCGCCCGCTGGAAGCCCACACCCAGGAGCAGGACGTAGGTGCCCGATTGGGCGACCGACAGGCACACCACGGCGTGGACCAGGTGCTTGCTGCGCACGATGCCGTACGCGCCGAGGAGCAGCAGCCAGGCGGCGACAGCGTAGACGTACACGGTCACGACGAGCCCTCCCCGCCGTCGCCCGAGCTGCCCTCGCCCGAACCGCCGTCGCCCTGCCGGAGCACCACCACCTGCTCGAGGAACCGTCCCAGCAGGACCACGACCCCCGAGGCGACCTCGACCCCCACCGCGCCATTGAGCAGCGGCACAGTGCCGGCGGAGAAGAGGCTGCCGAACGTGCCCCCCGGGAGCACCTCCTGGAGGAAGGCGACGCCGGCCAGCGCCCCGGCGATCCCGACGCAGGCGAACGCGCCGGCGCCGAGCGATTCGAGCCATTCGAAGGGCCGGACCGGCCGTACCCGTTCGAGCATCCGGTACGTGCCGGCCACATAGAGGAGGTGGATGCCGGTCCCGACCACCACGCCGCCCTGGAACCCACCGCCGGGGGTCAGGTGACCGTGGGTGATCACGTCGAGGCCGATGACGAGGGTGACGGGCAGCAGGACGACGCCGCCGAGCACAGTGGACTCGAGCACCGTCCCCGAGGCCACCGGCCGGCGCTCCGTCTCGCCCTCCTGCGGTCGTAGCAGGGTGGCGACGGCCAGCACGCTGGCGAGGAGGATCGATTCCTCGACGAAGGTGTCGAGGCCCCGCTGGTCGAAGTTGACGCTGGCGACCACGTTCGCGGCGGCGTGGGCCACCGCCGCCGGGACGGCCAGGTCCCGGTACGGGTGGAAGGCGGTCCCGAAGGCGGGCATGCGCAGGAACGCCAGGACCAGCAGGCAGGCGACCCCGCCGCCGCTGGCGACGAACATGCCGGTGCGAAGCCGGCGTGTCACTGCTTCGCCCGGAGCTTGCGAATGGTGAGCATCACGATGAGTGGCACGATGGCCGACTCGACGCCGATCTGGCTGAGGGCGACGTCGGGGGCGGCCAGTAGGAGGAAGAGGATCGCCAGCGTGATGCCGTACGCCGACAGCGTCACCGCCTGGCGTGCCGGATCGGTCGTCAGCACGGTGGCGGTGCCGCCGAGTGCCACCAGCGCGAGGGCGACCACAACCAGGGCGGTCACTCCGGTGGCTCCGAGTCGATGCGCCCCTCGTGCTGGGCGATCAGGCGTCCGATGGCCGACGTGAGCACCGGGCCGGTCCCGGCCAGCAGCACCCCGACCACGAGCGTGATCCCGGTGGAGAGGCCCCACCCGTACTGGACGCTCAGCCCGAGGCAGACGAGTGGTCCCCCCACCGAGGTGACCGGTGAAAGGAAGTGCACCCGATTGAGCCGGTCGCCGCCGATGGCGAGGGCGCCGAGCGCGGCGGCCGCCGTCACCGCCGTGCCGAGCGCCACGAGCGCCAGCGCCACGGCATGTGCCATCCCCTCACCCTGTCCTTCGCGTCGACAGCAGCCGGGTGAACACGAGCACGCCGGCGAACGACATCGGCGCCATCACGAGGGGCACGATGAGCTCGTAGGACCGATCTTCCAACTGGGCGATCAGCAGGAAGGCCAGCGTGGCAACGGACGCGGTAAGCGAGGCCCCGACGAGGCGGCCCAGCTCGTCGCCGCGCGTCGCCAGCACCAGCGCCGGGCCCACTGCCGCCACGAGCAGCACCAGCAGGCAGATGGCGAAGCCGCTCATCGGCGGGCGAAGCGCTCCGGCAGCGAGGGGCCGCCGGCAGCGAAGGAGTGGTAGACGAGCTCGCCGGAACCGGGGTCGGCCTCGACGACGACCGTCCCCGGTGA
>JBOGGF010000007.1:0-3972 GCA_050743965.1 Acidimicrobiales bacterium | reverse complement strand
CTGCTGCTGTCGCTGCCGGGGAGCCCGGTCCTCTACTACGGCGACGAGCTGCTGATGGGGGACAACATCTACCTCGGTGACCGGGACTCTGTCCGCACGCCGATGCAGTGGTCCCCCGACCGCAATGGCGGCTTCTCCCGGGCCGATTTCGCCCAGCTCTACCTGCCGCCGCTCATGGACCCGGTGTACGGGTTCGGGGCGGTCAACGTGGAGGCCCAGCTGCGCAGCCCCGGGTCCTTCCTCCACTGGCTGCGCGGGATGCTGGTCGAGCGGCGATCGTTGCCGGTTCTCGGCGTCGGGGAGCTGGAGGTCCTCGGTTGCCCCAACCCGTCGGTGCTCGCCTACGTCCGGTGGGGCGAGGTGGCCGACGTCTCCCTGGGGTCGTCGCGCGGGCCAGGCCCGCCGCCGGTGATGCCGACAGTCCGCCCGGAGCCGGCCACGCCGGACAGCGGTCTCGCCCGCACCGTGCCCGCCGGCAACGAGGAGCCCGCCGGCACAGCCGTCCGCCGCTCCCAAGCGGTGCTGTGCGTGCACAACCTGAGCCGGTTCGCCCAGCCGGTCGAGCTCCACCTCGCCCGGTGGGCCGGCTGGCGGCCGGTCGAGGTGCTCGGCCGCGTGCCCTTCCCGGTCATCGGGGAGGACCCGTACACCGTCAGCCTCGCCCCCTACGGCTACCTGTGGTTCGAGCTCGTCGACCGCATGGCGGTGCTGGAGGACACCGGGCGGTGAACCCGCTGGCCGGTTCGCTGCGGCATCCCGACGAGGAGCAGCGAGCGGCCGTCCGGCGTCTGGTGGCGACGTGGGCCACCAGGGTGTCGGGCACGGCGGTCGGCGCCGACACGATCGAGCTGGTGGACGTGGCCCTGCTGCGCGACGGGCGACCGGGCCTCGTCGACGTGGTGGCGCGCCTCGGCGGCGGCAGCACCGGCACCGGCACCGGCACCGGCACCGGCACCGGCACGAGCACCCGGAGCCCTGACGGTCGGCTGGTCCACACCGTTCTCGGCCTGCGCCGGGCCGGCGACGAGGTCCACGTGCTCGGGGCCCTCGAGGATCCGGTCCTGGGCCTGATCGAGGACGAGCACGGCTTGGCGGTGGCGGTCGACGCCGTGCACGACGCCCGCACCGCTGAGCTGCTGTTCGACGTCGTGGGCGGGCCGCCGACCGAAGGGCCGGTCTCGCTCGAGCGAGCGGTCGGGACGGCGCCCGGGCCGACGCTGCTCGTCTCGGTGATCGACGATCCCGCCGATGCCGTGCTGACTTTCGGCGACGACTACGCCCTGCGGGTGTTCTCGTGGCTGCGCCCGGGGGCCCATCCCGGCGTCGGGTTGCTCGTGGCGCTGGACGAGGCCGGTTTCCACCAGCTGCCCGCCCCGGTGGCCCTGTGGCGGCGGGACGGCCGGGACCTCGGGGTGCTCCAGGAGCACTTCGTCGATGCCGCACTGGGCTGGGCGGTGGCCCTCGGCTCACTGCGCGACCTGTGCGCCCGCGGTGGTGCCCCCGAGGAGGCGGGCGGTGACTTCGCCCCCGAAGCCCGGGCGCTCGGGACGATGGTCGCCCGGATGCACCTGGCCCTCGACCGGGCGTTCGGCCGGCGGCCGGGCGACGTGGCGTCATGGGTGGAGGAGGCCGAGACGGCGGTGACGAGGGTCGACGCGGCGGCCCTCGACGGCGAGGAGACCACCGGCGCCCTGCGGGCCCTGCGCGGCTCGACGCAGCCGGCGCCCGCCGTGCGGGTCCACGGCGACCTCCATCTTGGGCGCACGGCCCGGACCTACAAGGGGTGGGTCCTGGCCGACTGCACACCGGGCGGGATCCGGACGCCCGACGGTGGGCCGGTCTTCCGTTCGCCCCTGGCCGACGTGGCCGACGTGCTGTGGTCGCTGCACCACGCTGCCGTCACCACGGCGACCGGGCTGGCCCGGGACCGGTTCGGCCACCCGGCCGCCGAGGAGCTCTCGGTCGCCTGGGAGGTCCGCAACCGGCGCGCGTTCGTAGCCGGCTACCTGTCGACTGCCGGGATCGCCGGACTGGTCCCGGAGGACCGCTCGGCCGTGCGGGACCTGGTGGCCCTGTTCGAGCTCGAGCGCGACGCCCGCATCGCCCAGCGCCGCCACCCGAGCGCCCGACCCCCCGGCTGAGACCGAGCGCGCCGGCTGAGACCGGGCGGGCCGGCGGCTGGACCCTCACCGGCCCCTGCATGACAGAGTGGCCGGGTGCGCATCGGAGTGCTGACCGGCGGCGGGGACTGCCCGGGCCTCAATGCCGTGATCCGGGCGGTGGTGGTGTCCGGGCAGCGGCTCCACGACGACGAGACGGTCGGCTACCTCGACGGGTGGCGCGGCGTGCTCGACCGCCGCCGGATGCCGCTGCGGGCCAACAAGGTGGGCGACCTCCTCTCCCGGGGCGGCACCGTGCTCGGCAGCTCACGGACCAACCCCTTCGCCACCGAGGACGGGCCGGAGCTCGCGCGGCGGCGCCTGGCCGAGGACGGGATCGACGCCGTGGTGGCCATCGGCGGGGACGACACGCTCGGAGTGGCGCAACGGCTGGGGACCCACGGGGTCCGCGCTGTCGGGGTCCCCAAGACGATCGACAACGACCTCTCTGGCACCGAGATCACCTTCGGCTTCCACACGGCGGTCCAGACGGCCACCGAGGCGATCGACCGGCTGCAGACGACGGCCGAGTCCCACCACCGGGTCATCGTGTGCGAGGTGATGGGTCGCCACGTCGGCTGGCTCGCGGCCTACGCCGGCATTGCCGGCGGGGCGGACGAGGTCCTCGTGCCCGAGCTGCCCTTCGACCTCGGTGCGCTGTGCGGGCGGCTGACCCGGCGGCACGAGCGGGGCCGCTACTCGTCGGTCGTCGTCGCGTCCGAGGGGGCACTGCCCGGCGGGGCGGAGCGTGACGCCGCCGTCGCCGCCACCTCGAGCTCGACAGTCGACCAGTTCGGCCACGCCCGGCTCGGCGGCATCGGCGCCTGGCTGGCGAGCGAGATCGAGGCGCGTACCGGCTTCGAGACGCGCCACACCACGCTCGGGCACATCCAGCGCGGGGGGACGCCGACGGCGTTCGACCGGGTGCTCGCGACGCGCTTCGGCGTCGGGGCCGTGGCCGCCGTGCACGACGGCGACTTCGGCACGATGGTGGCGTACCGGGCGGGCGAGATCGTACGGGTGCCGCTGGAAGAGGCCGTGGGCAAGCCGAAGTCGCTCGACCTGTCCCTCCTCGACGAGGTGGTGGCCCCCTTCGTCGGTTGACCGGCGCCGGTCGGTCGCCGGTGCGGACCCGGCCGGGTCAGACCGCCGGGACGGCGACGCGTAGCTGCTCGGCGGCCTGCTCGGGGTTCACGATGTTGATAGCCACCCCCGTCCCCATCTCGAATCCAGCCCTCGTCGTCGCCTTCGGCCAGATGTGGACGTGCCAGTGGTAGGGGTCGTTCACCCGGTACGGCGCCGAATGGAAGACCATGTTGTAGGCCACGTCGCCGATCAGGTCGCCGAGCTGGCGCAGGCACATCTTGAGGGCCAGGCCCACCGACACCAGGTCCTCGGTCGGGCTGCGGTAGAGATGGGGGGTGTGGCCCCGCGGCACGACGAGCATCTCGTAGGGGGTGGCGCTCCAGAAGGGGCAGAGCACCACCGCCCGGTCGTCGGCGTAGATCACCCGGTGGCCCTGGGCCTCCTCGGCGTCGAGGGTGGTGCACAGCAGGCAGCTCTCGGTGAACCGGGCGAAGCGGGCCTGCTCCTCGGCCAGCTCCCGGGGGACGAAGGACATGCCCAGGAGCTGGCCGTGGGGATGCTCAAGGGATGCGCCGGCCTCCCGCCCGGAGTTGAGGATGGCCTGGGTGTAGCGCAGGGCCGGGTGCTGGGCGTGCTCCTCGATCCGGTCGCGCAGCGCCGCCATCACCAGGCTGACCTGCTCGTTGGTCAGCATCGACCACGATGCGTCGTGCTCGGGGGACAGGAC
>JBOGGF010000006.1:0-37096 GCA_050743965.1 Acidimicrobiales bacterium | reverse complement strand
CTCAAGGGCAAGAAGGTCGCCTACTGCTGCACGGCGTCGCCCGACGGCGTGCTGCTCACCGCGGTGCTGAAGAAGGCCGGGCTGAAGCAGACACAGATCAGCCTCCTGGCGACCGGGGCGAGCACAGCGTCGCTCAACGCCCTGATCGCCGGCCAGGTGACAGCGGCCTTCACCGCCATGGGTGGGCTCCCCACAGCGGCCAGCAGCTTCCACATGCTGGCCGACGCGACGCAGCTGCTGCCCAAGTACGCCGACAGCTTCATGTCCGCCACGCCCTCGTGGATCAAGGCCAACAAGAAGAAGGCGATCGCCGTCGACCTGGCGTGGATGGCCTCGGCGAAGATCTTCAACGGCTCCGAGTCCCAGTGGGTGAAGGCCGCCGCCACATACACGAGCAACGCCGACACAACGGCCCAGTACCAGGCGGCGTGGAAGCAGCTCAAGACACTGACAGGCTGGCCCCTGACACAGAGCGCCTTCACGGCCACAGTGGTGAAGTACAACCTCAAGATCGCCACACAGCAGCAGTCGCTGAAGGGCACAGGGACCAAGCCGGCGACAACAATGGCGACATATACAGCATGGAAGACGGCCTGGGGCATCTACCAGAAGCACAAGGCGACCTTGTGACAGCAACGCAGGGAACCCCTGCGGGGACCAGCGAGCCCGGAGCGGCGGCGGCAGCCGCCCTCCGGGCTCCCGTCCGGCCGGGACCAGGCAAGGACGACCTCGAGACCACGCTGAGCAGCCCCTTCGAGTCGAAGGGGCTGACCGCGGCCGGCATCGCCGCCCCGGTGCCGGTCGGGGCCGGCCAATGGCTGCGCCGCCACGACGAGATCGTGGCCGGGGTGGTCGCCGTGGTCGCCTCCTTCGGCATCTGGCAGGCGACCTCCCTGTTCCTGAAGCCCATCTTCATCTCGACGCCGAGCCGCGTCTTCCCGGCGCTGTGGGACATCACCGTGAACGGGCCGCTGCCGGGCGCGTTCCTCCGCAGCCTTTTCGAGATGGTCGCGGGCCTGCTGATCGCCGCCATCGTGGGCGTCGGGGTCGGACTGCTCATGGGGCGGGTCCGCCTGGTCGAGCGCGCGCTCGAACCGCTGGTGGCCTTCGGCAACGCCACGCCCTCCATCGCCCTCCTTCCCGTGATGGAGGTGTGGTTCGGGTTCGGCGAGACGGCCCGGGTCGCCTTCATCATGGTCATCGCCACGTGGCCGCTCCTCGTGAACACCCACGCCGGTGTGCGGGCCGTCCGGGGCCGCCTCGCCGACGTGGGCGTGACCTTCGGCATGAGCAGTTGGCAGCAGATCCGACACGTCTACCTGCCCGGGACGATGCCCTTCATCTTCGTGGGCGCCCGGATCGCCCTGGCCGTCGGTGCCGTCGGCATGATCCTGGGTGGCCAGGAGATCGGACAGGTCGGCCTGGGCGGGGTCGTGACACGGTTCGGCACCTACAGCCAGACGGCGGACCTGGTGGCGGCCATCGGCGTGACCACCCTGCTCGCCATCTTCCTCTTCTGGGCCCTGCGCCAGCTCCAGGCGCGGGCCTTCACCTGGATCGCAGCCACCTCGGCAGGAAGGCGTGAAGCACGATGACCAGTGACATGCGGACGACCGCAGGCTCGGCCCCGGCCGGCGCGACGGCATCCGGGAACGAGCCGACCATCCTCGACATCCGGGCGGTGTCGAAGACCTTCGAGGGCAACGAGCGCACGGTCTACGCCCTCGACCGCGTGGACCTGCAGGTGCGCCCGGGCGAGTTCATCAGCCTGGTCGGGACGAGCGGGTGCGGCAAGACCACCCTGCTGCGCATCGTCGACGGGCTCGAGACGGCCGACGCCGGCGAGATCTGGCTCGACGGTGTCCGGCTCGACGGGGTGTCCCAGGACATGTCGTACGTCTTCCAGGACATCAACCTCCTCCCCTGGCGCAGCGTCCTGGACAACGTCGCCCTCGGGCTCGAGGTCCGCGGCATGGCGAAGTCCGAGCGCAGGGCCCGGGCGCTCGAGGTCCTCGAGATGGTGGGCCTGGCGTCGGTGGCCAAGGTCCCGCCCTACACCCTCTCGGGCGGGATGCAGCAGCGGGTGGGCGTCGCCCGGGCCCTGGCCGTGCACCCCAAGGTGCTGCTCATGGACGAGCCGTTCGGGCAGCTGGACAACTTCACCCGGGAGGCGCTGCAGGTGGAGATCGCCAACCTGTGGACCCGGCTCGGCACCACGATCATCTTCGTGACCCACGACGTGGACGAGGCCATCTTCCTCTCGGACCGCATCGGCCTGTTCCAGCCCGAGCCCGGGCGCCTGACCGAGGTCCTCGACGTCGACCTCCCCCGGCCGCGCGCCGACTACGACGTGCGGGCGCACCCCCGGGCGATCGAGCTCCGGTCGTACATCACCGAGCACCTGCGCGGGGCGAAGGCGACGGCCCAATGACCACGGTGAGCCAGGCCACCCAGTTCCGCAGCGAGCCGGACGCGCCCGTCCCGGTCGCAGTGCGGCGCCCGCCGCTGGCGGAGCGGCGTTTCGCCGGCGTCGTGGCACCGTTGGTGGCCGTGGCCGTGCTCCTCGGCCTGTGGGAGCTCAGCGGCTTCTTGATCAACCGCCAGCTGATCTCCTCCCCGCCCCAGGTGGCCTCCGACTTCTACTCCCAGTTCACGTCGGGGCCAGCGGTCACAGCCCTCGAGATCTCGCTGCGCGAGCTCTACATCGGCCTCGTCATCGGCATCGGCGCCGGCCTGGTGCTCGGCCTGATCATCGGTCGCTACCGGATACTCGACGCCGTCTGCAGCCCCTTCATCAACGCCGCCAACGCCACCCCGCTCAACGTCCTCATCCCGCTCCTCATCGTGTGGGTCGGGATCTCGACCCAGGCCAGGGTGCTGTTCATCATCCTGATCAGCTTGTTCCCCGTCCTGCTCAACACCGCCGGTGGCCTGCGCAACGTGTCCAAGGGCTACGTCGAGGTCGGCCAGATGCTGGGGCTGAACGAGCACCAGCTGCTGCGCAAGGTGATCCTGCCCGGCGCCATGCCCTACGTCTTCGCCGGCATCCGCGTCGGCGTGGCCCTCGGCGTGATCGGCATGATCGTCGGCGAGATGGAGGTGAGCAACGTCGGCCTCGGCTACTTCATCAACTTCTACGGCCAGGGCTTCCAGACGGGCAAGCTCCTGGCGCTGATCGTGCTGGCGTCGCTGGTCGGCGTCGTCAACGTCTTCATCATCCGGGGCGTCCAGCAGCGGTGGTTCAGGTGGATCAGCGCCGCTCGCTGAGGTGACGGGCGAGCCCACGAGGCCGACACCGGCTCCCACCGGGCAGGAGGGCGCGGCCGGGCAGCAGGGCGCCGGCTGGCTCGACGACGGGCTGGCCCGGGAGTGGGCGCAAGGCGACCGCATGGAGGGGCTGCTGACCCTCCCCCGGCGCATCACCGCCGACGTGCTGGCGCTCGG
This sequence comes from Acidimicrobiales bacterium, assembly GCA_050743965.1. GTDB lineage: Bacteria > Actinomycetota > Acidimicrobiia > Acidimicrobiales > RAAP-2 > DAHUZJ01. Next base: position 33,652 of record JBOGGF010000006.1, on the reverse strand, counting down.
CGAACGTCCGGTCCGCACCGTCGTCGACGTCGGCAGCGGACCGGGCATCTTCCTCGCCACGATGCTCGACGTGCTCCCGGAGGCCTCGGGCATCTGGACCGACGTCTCCCCCGCCATGCGGACCCTGGCGGGCGAGCACCTGCAGCGGTTCGGCGACCGGGTGGCGTACCGGGCCCTGTCGGCTACCGACCTCGCCGCGGTCGGGTCACCCGGCTCGGTCGACGCCGTCGTCACCTCACGGGTCACGCACCACCTGTCGACGCCCGACCTCGGGCGCTTCTACGCCGACGCCGACCGCCTCCTCGGTGAGTGGGGATGGATCGCCAACCTCGACCACGTGGCGATGCCGGGCGGCTGGGGGCCGCGCCTCGCCGGAGCCCGCGCCCGCGTCGTGCCACCCAACCCCTCGCCCCACCGCCACGACCGGCCGCACCCTCCCCTGGAGGACCACCTGGCGGCGATCGAGGCACTGGGCGACCTCGATGTCGTCGTGGCATGGCGGGCCTACGCCACCGTCCTCATCCTCGCCGTGCGCGGCGCATGACCGGTGGCGCGGCGGCCGTCGAGGTGGTGGAGGCGCGACCTCGCCCGCGCCCACAGTCGGGCACACCGGCCGGCGCCGACGCGGTCGAGCTGACGACGGTCGGGATCGACGTGGGCTCGGCCACGTACCACGTCAGCATCTCCCGGGTCCGGCTCGAGCGGCACGCCCAGGAGCTGTCGAGCCGCTACGACGTGGTGGCGCGGGAGGCCCTCGCCACCTCGCCGGTCTTCTTCACCCCCTACCGGGACGACGCCACGGCCATCGACGCCGAGTCGGTCGGCGCGACGGTCCGGCGCTGCTACGAGGAGGCCGGCGTCGACCCGGCGGCCGTCGACAGCGGCGTGGTCCTGCTCACCGGGGCGGCCCTCGCCCGCCACAACGCCCGCGCCCTGGCCGACCAACTCGCCGGGACGTCGGGGCGGTTCGTCTGCGCCGCCGCCGGTCACCATTTCGAAGCCGTCCTCGCCGCCCACGGCTCGGGCGCCGTGGCCCGCTCGGCCGACGACGGAACGCCGGTGGTGGCGATGGACATCGGCGGGGCCACGACGAAGCTGGCCGTGGCGGTGGGCGGCGAGGTGCGCGCCACCGCGGCGCTGGCCTGCGGTGGACGCCTGCTGGCGTGGGACGGCGCTGGGCGGCTGACCCGGGTGGAGGCCGCGGTGGTCCCGCTGGCCCGGCGGCTCGGCTCGGACCCGGTCGTGGGAGCCGCCGTCGACCGCGACGCCGTCCGGCGGCTGTGCGACGCAATGGCCGACGCCGTCGTCGGCCAGCTCCGTCCCACCGGGAGCGCCGAGCCGGTCGACGAGTTGCTGGCGCTGTCCGAGCCCCTGCCCGTCCCCGGTGGACCTTGGACGCTCGTCGCCTCCGGCGGGGTGTCCGAGTACCTCGAGGGCGCCGCCGGCGGGGAGCACGACCGTCGTGGCGAGGACGAGCAGATGCGGGACGACGGCGACCTCGGGCCGATGCTCGCCCGGGCGGTGCGTGACCGGCTGCGCGCCACCGGGCTCGAGGATCGACTGCGCCCGGCCAGCCAGCGCATCCGGGCGACGGTCATCGGCGCGGCGCAGTTCACCACCCAGGTGAGCGGCTCGACGATCCGCATCGGCGACGGCGTCGCGTTGCCCCTGCACCACGTCCCGGTCGTCCGGCCGCCCCTCGTCCTGGGCGACGCCGTCGACGCCGGCGCCGTCGCCGCCACCGTGCGCCGGGCGGTCACCGAGCGTCTCGACGCCGTCCGCGGGCTCGGCGAGCCGCCCGCGGTGACCGTCGCCATCGCCTGGGAGGGCCCGCCCGCGTACGCCCGCCTGCGGGCCCTGGCCGAGGGCGTGCACGCCGGCACGGTCGAGACCCTGGGCGACCGCCTCCTGGTGCTCGCGCTCGATCGCGACCTGGCCGCCACGCTCGGCCGCATCCTGGTGGAAGAGGTCGGGGCCGACGACCGGGCGCTGCTGTGCCTCGACGACCTCGACCTCGCCGACCTGGACCACCTCGACATCGGCCAGCCGGCCGAGCCGGCGGGTGTCGTCCCGGTCGTGGTCAAGTCGTTGCTCTTCGGGCCTGCCGACGAGCCCCCTTCCCCACGAGCCCCCGCCCCCGACCACGGAGGAGCACCACGATGAGCGCAGACAACGAGGCCGCCATCCTCGAGGCGGCGGCGGCGGGCAAGCTCCTGATCCGCCCCTATCTCGACTGGGCCGGCGACCAGAAGATCCCCGTCGTCGAGGACTTCGCCGTCGACCTCCTCCAGGTCGAGACGGCGCACTGGGACCGCCTCGGGGCCCCGGCGGCGCTCGTCCACTTGATCGGCCGGGGCGACTGGGCGAACGTGCTGGTGACCGAGCTGCCCGCCGGTGGCGCCACCGACCCGCAGCGCCACCTCTACGAGGAGGTCGTCTACGTCCTCGGCGGCAACGGCAACACGGTGGTCGAGGACGCCTCGGGCCACCAGCACAGCTTCGAGTGGGGCCCCCGGAGCCTCTTCGGCCTTCCCCTCAACGGGCGCTACCGTCACTACAATGCCAGCGGCTCGGCACCGGCCAGGCTGGCCTCGGTGACCAGCCTCCCCCTCATGCTCAACGCCTTCCACGACGAGGAGTTCGTCTTCGACAACCCCGCCGCGTTCCCTGCCCGCTTCGGCGACGAGCGGCGATTCCGGGGGGAGGGCGACTTCGTCGGCGTGGTCCCCGGGCGGCACATGTGGGAGACCAACTTCGTGCCCGATCTGGCCGACTTCGCCATGCCCGAGTGGCAGGTCCGGGGTGAGGGGAGCCGCAACCTCAAGTTCGTGCTGGCCGAGGCGACGATGCACGCCCACATGTCCGAGATGCCGGTGGGCACGTACAAGAAGGGGCACCGTCACGGGACCGACTTCCACGTCTTCACCGTGGATGGCCACGGCTACAGCCTGCTGTGGTACGAGGGGGACGAGGACTTCAAGCGGATCGACTGGCGCCATGGCGTGGTGTACGCCCCCGCCGACCAGCAGTTCCACCAGCACTTCAACACCGCGCCCCATCCGGCCCGCTACCTGGCGGTCGCCTATGGCGGCCTCCGGTACCCGTTCACCGAGGAGCGCCGGCAGCACTTCCTCGGCGTGGACAAGAGCGTGAGCGACGGCGGGCGGCAGATCGACTACGCCGACGAGGACCCCCGCATCCGGGAGCTGTACGTGGCGGAGCTGGACCGAGCCGGCATCGGGTGCGCCATGCCACCGGTGACGAGGCGGGCGTAGGCGTGGCCACTGCTCCCCCGCCGGCCCCGCCGGCTCCCCGTCGTCTCGTCGTCGGGATGTCGGGGTCGAGCGCGCCCCAGCTCGGGATCGCCCTGCTCGAGACCCTGCGCCACCAGCCCGAGGTGGAGACCCACCTGGTCATCAGCGAGGGGGCACGCCGCAGCATCGCCCTCGAGGCGGGGGTCGACCCCGACGACGTGGCCAAGCTGGCCGACGTCGCCTACTCCCCGAGCGACCTGGCCGCCTCGATCTCCTCCGGCTCCTTCCTCACCGAGGGGATGGTGGTCGTGCCGTGCTCGATGCGGACCCTGTCGGCGGTGGCGACGGGCAACTCGACCGATCTGCTGACCCGGGCCGCCGACGTGACGCTGAAGGAGCGGCGGCGCCTCGTGCTCGTGACCCGGGAGTCGCCGCTCAACCTCATCCACGTGCGCAACATGGAGACGGTCACCCTGGCCGGGGCCACCGTCATGCCCCCGGTGCTCGGCTTCTACCACCGGCCCAACTCGATCGACGACCTGGTGGCCCAGGTGGTGGGGAAGGTCCTCGACCAGTTCGCCATCGGCCACGACCTGTTCCGCCGGTGGGGGTCGCCGGAGTGACGGGCACGCCGGGCGAGGCCACCGTCCCGGCGGCGGTGCGGGCGGCCCTCGAGGGCCGGCCGGTCGTGGGCGAGCTCGACCAGGCCTTCCTCCTCCTCACCGTCGACGGGACCGGCGCCGTCGACGCCTGCCTGCTGTCGCGTACCGAGGTCGAGGCGCGTGACCGAGCCATCCGGGTCGTGGTCGCCGGTACCCGGGTGCGGCGCAACCTGCGAGCGTCGGGAAAGGCGACGCTGGTGGCGGTGGCCGGCAACGCCGCCCACGTCCTCGCCCTCGAGCTGCGCCGGACGATCGAGGACGACGGGGCGCTGGCGGCCGAGCTCGGCGTCGTGCGGGCGACACGGGACGACGCCGGGGTAGAGCTGGAGCCGCTGCGCTTTCGCGTCGACGAGCGGCTCCGGGACGACGAGCGCTGGGACCGCACCGCCGCGCTGCTCGGGCGCCTGGACCGCGAGGGCCTGTCGCCGTGAGGTCGCCATGACCGTGGCGCCGGGCCGGGAGACCGGCCACCGGCTGGACGCCCGGGACAAGGCCACCGGCCGGACGCGCTACAGCGCCGACGTGCCGACGGAGGGGGCGCTCGAGGCAGCGGTCGTGCGCAGCCAGGTGCCCCACGCCGAGATCGCCGGCGTGGCGGCGGCAGCAGCCCGCGCCGTGCCCGGGGTGGTGGCGGTGGTCACCGCCGACGACCTGGCGGCCGAGCTGTGCGGGCGCCGGGTACGCGACATGCCGCTGCTCGCCCGGGGCAAGGTCCGCTTCACCGGGGAGCCGGTGGCGGTGGTCCTCGCCACCAGCCGGCGGGTGGCCGAGGAGGCCGCGAGGCTCGTCGAGGTGGACTACCGGGAGCTGCCGGCGGTCACCGAGGCGGCGGCCGCGCTGGCGTCGGACACCACCGCGGTCCACGACGCCCCCTGGGGCTACGACGGCGCCGTGGTGACCGCGGGCGACCCGGTCAACCTGCAGTCGGCGCTGGTGGAGGGCGACCAGGGGGCGACGGAGGCGGCCCTGGCGGCGGCCGCCCACGTGGTGGTGGCCACCTACCGCACGCCGTCGGGCCACCAGGGCTATCTCGAGCCCCAGTGCTGGACGGCGGTGCCGCGTCCCGGCGGCGGCGTGGCCGTGCACGGCACGTCCAAGGCCCCCTACCGCCTCCGCCAGCAGACGGCCAAGACCCTCGGCCTCCCGCTCGAGGCGGTCGAGGTCGCGCCGATGCCCCTCGGCGGGGACTTCGGCGGCAAGGGCGGCGTCGTCGACCCGACGCTCTGTGCCGCCCTCGCCCTGTGGGCCGGCCGGCCGGTGCGACTGGCCCTGCGCTCGGACGAGGACCTCTCGGCCACCGACGCCCGCCACCCCGCCGTCGTCGAGGTCCGGGTGGGCTGCGACGGGGACGGTCGCCTGGTGGCCCTGGCCGTCGACGCCGTGCTCGACGGCGGCGCCTACGCCGCGGTAAAGCCGATCCCCTCGGTCAACCTCCACGGGATGGCCGAGTGCGCCCTCGGCTACCGGCTCGGTGCCTACTCCGTGCGGTCCCGCATCGCCTACACCAACACGGTGCCCAAGGGGCACATGCGAGCCCCGGGCGCCCCCCAGGCCGTGTTCGCCATCGAGAGCGCCGTCGACGAGCTGGCCCGGGCGGTCGGCCTGGCCCCCGACGAGCTGCGGCGCCGCAGCCTCCTCGCCGACGGGGACACCGACGCCTACGGGCACGCCTGGGACGAGGCGCGGGGCTCCGAGACCCTCGACGCCGCCGTGGCCGCGGCCCGTATCCCGGCACCCAATCGGCCGGTGCCCGAGGGATGGCGGACCGGCATCGGGTGCGCCGTCTACGCCCGCCCCACGGCCCCGCCCGCCGCGACCAGCCTCCGCCTGGTGCCGGTCGACGAGGGCGCCTTCTGCGTGGAGATCCCGTTCCCCGAGACCGGGACGGGCAGCCACACCCTCGTGCGCGAGACCACGGCCGCCGCCCTGGGGATCGATCCCGACCAGGTGGCCGTGCGCCAGGTCTCCACCGCGTCGCTCCCCTACGACCCGGGCGTCGGCGCCAGCCGCGTCACCGTCGGCCTCACCGCCGCCGTCCACCAGCTCGTCGCCGAGTGGGAGCGCCGAGGCGAGGACGGCTCGGTCGAGGTCGAGACCGCACCGTCGCCCGGCGAGCGGCCGGCGCTCTCCTACTGCGCCCAGGTCGCCCGGGTGGCGGTGGACCCCGAGACCGGGCAGGTCCGGGTGCTCGACCTGGTCACCGCGGTCGACGTCGCCACGGTCCTGCGGCCCCGGTCCCACCGCCTCCAGCTCGACGGCGGCGCGGTGATGGGGCTCGGATTCGCCCTGCTGGAGGACCTCGGCGAGTCCGAGGGCCAGGTATGGGCGGCCAACCTGGCCGAGTTCCGCCTACCCGCCGCCGACGACGTCCCACCGCTGCGCACCGTGCTGGTCGAGGGTGGGCGCGGGGTCGGCCCGTCCAACGTGAAGGCCGCCGGCGAGCTGTCCAACGTGCCCACGGCGGCGGCGGTCGCCAACGCCGTGGCCGATGCCACCGGGCGGCGGGTGCGGACACTGCCCATCACGGCCGAGCAGGTCTACTGGGCCCTCCACGACGGCGGGGGGCCCGACGGCCGCGACGACGGCGGGCCCGGCACCGGCCTGGACGGCGAGAGGGAGGCCACGTCGTGAGAGTGCACCTCAACGTCAACGGCTCGCCGCTGACCGCCGAGGCGCCGGCGACCGCCAGCCTGCTCGAGGTGCTGCGCGACGCCGGACTGACCGGGACCAAGGAGGGCTGCCGGATCGGGGTGTGCGGCGTGTGCACGGTGCAGCTCGGCGGCCGCCCGGTCAGCTCCTGCCTCACCCTCGTCGCCTGCGCCGAGGGGGCCGACGTGTGGACGGTGGAGGGCATTGCCGAGCGGGAGCCGGAGGTGGCCGAGGCCATGGTCGCCTGCGAGGGCATGCAGTGCGGCATCTGCACGCCGGGCCAGGTCGTCACCATCGCCTCGATGGGGCCCGACGTGCGCACCGAGGAGGACGTCCGGCGATTCCTGAGCGGCAACCTGTGCCGGTGCACCGGCTACGCCACCATCGTCGAGGCAGCCGTCGAGGTAGCGGTCGATGCGGCAAAGGCCGGCCGTGGTCGCTGAGCCCGCCTTCGTCGTCCCCGCCACCGTCGACGAGGCGGTGGCCGCCCTGGGAGCCGAGGACGCCGTGGCCCTGGCGGGCGGCACCTCGATCGGCCTGCTCGTCGGTCAGGGCCTCCTCGCCCCGACGTCACTCGTCTGGCTCGGCCGCATCCCCGAGCTGGGCGGGATCACCCGCGCCGGTGACGACCTGGTGATCGGAGCCGGCGTCACCCTGTGGGACCTGGCGGCGCACCCCGACGTCCGTCGCCACCTGCCGGCGGTGGCCGACGCCGCGGCCGTGGTCGGCAATGCGCGGGTCCGGGCGGCGGCGACCGTCGGGGGTGCCCTCGCCCACGCCGACCCCCGCCAGGACCTCCCGCCGGCCCTCCTCGCCCACGACGCCCGGGTGGAGGTGGCCGGGCCGGCGGGGCGCCGGCACCTGGCGGTGGACGACCTCGTGACCGGCTTCATGAGCACCTCGCTGGCTACCGACGACGTCGTCGTCGCCGTCACCGTGCCGATCGTCGCCGGACGCCGCAGCCGTTACCGGCGGTACACGCCAGGGAGCGCCGACGACTACCCGACGGTGGCGGTCGCCGCCACCGTGACCGTCGGCGACGAGACGGTGCGGGCGGCCCGGGTGGCCGTCGGGGGGGCCGGGCCCCGGGCGTTCCTCGTGCCCGAGGCCGACGCCCTGGTGGGCTTCGAGGTGGCCGGTGCGGGTGGTGGTGGACGTGCAGGTGGCGGTGGACGTGCCGGTGGCGGTGGCGGGCAGGCCGCCGCCGACGCCCTCGGCGCAGTCGTCGTCGCCGAGGTCGCGGCCGCCGCAGCCGACCGGGCCCAACCGGTGGACGACCGCCTCGGCTCGGCCCTCTACAAGCGGCGGATGGTGGCGGTGTGGGTCCGCCGGGTCCTCGGGGAGTGCCTGGCCGCCCCGGACCCCGCCGGTTGACTGACGCACGGCAGGGCCGACCGAGAGGTCGGCGTACGTCGTGACCTTGCGAAACGCGCCGTACCAACGACGCGGCTGCTGCCTGCGGAACCCGACGCGGGCCACTTCTGCGCTCAGCGCATGGGATTCGACCCGGCGAGGGCCAGCAGCTCCGGGCAGACATAGAGCCTGGGCGGCCGTCCCGTGGTGCGGGCGGCGGCACCGTGGACGACGAGCACGCCGGCGGCCACCAATTCGCGTAGTGCGGCGTTGGCGGCCTTGTTCGTGATACCGAGTGTGGTCTCGATCAGCTCGGTGGAGAGCACCAGATGGCGCGGCAACAGGTCCAGCACCTTCCAGGCCGCGGCGTCGGTCCGGCGGTGCCGCGTTGCCAGGCGGGATCGCCATGTCTCGGCCAGCCCGTGGACGTTGGCAATCAGTGATCGCTGCGCCCGCCCGCCGCTGCGCACGGCATGGGCGAACCACCGGATCCAGTGGTCGTGGTCCCCGAAGCGGTAGAGGGCCAGCTGCGAGAAGTAGGCGCCGACGTCGGCGGCCATGGCCACGCTGACCGGTGGTGGAACGACCAACGACAACCGCCGGGTCAGGAGCCAGGCGACGAGCAGCCGACCGATGCGCCCGTTGCCGCCGGTGAACGGGTGGACCACTTCGAACTGCGCGTGGGCGATGGCTGCCTGGGTGATCGGGTCGACGTCGGTGCGGTTGGCGTAGGCGACGAGGTCGTCGACGAGGGCGGGGAGAGTGTCGGGCGGGGGCGTGACGAGGGCGGCATCGGTCGGGTCGGTACCGCCGATCCATCCCTGCTCGTCACGAACGACCCCGACGTAGCGCCCGAGCGGGCTGCCGGTCATGAGCATCGAATGCCACCGGCAGAGTCGTTCCGCCGACAGCGCTGCGTCGTCTGCGTCGGCCAGCGCGTCGGTGAGCGCAGCGGTGAGCGCAGCGAGGTTGGCGGCGACCCATGCGGCGGCAGGATCTGCGGCCACCGCCCGCTGCTCTGCCATGACGACGTCGGCGACAGGCGCCCGGACCCCCTCGATGTACGAAGACGCCACTCCCTCGGCGCGGAGCAGGAGCCGGGCCAGTGGCTCGTAGTCGGGGTCGAGGGCCTCGGCGGCGTATGCCACGTCTGCCGCAGCGGTTGCAGTCGCGCCGACGGTCTTCGGATCCAGGTCGAAGCCTCGCTCGCAGAGGAGGAGCGGCACGAACGCTCGCACCCGCCTGCCACGCCAGACGACAGGCACCTCGGAACCTGCCAGCTCGAGCATCGAAGCACCCCTTCCTTACCGTTAGTAGTATAGCGGTAAGTAAGTGGCCCACGAGCACACCGCTCAGGCCGCGGACGGCCCGCCGGCGGTCTCCTCGGCCCCGGTGGCCCGGCGTACCAGGTAGCGCCAGCCGGACTCGAGCTGGAGCGGTGGCCAGCACATTGCCCGCTTCTCGAGCGCCTCGTCGTCGGCGGTCCAGACGTGCGGCCCGCCGGCCGCCGTCACGTCGAGCTGGAGCCGGCACGCCCGGTCGAGCAGGACCGCCGTCATCACCGCCGTCGGGACGTCGCACCCCACCACCACCACACCGTGGCCGGGCAGGAGGAGGGCGTTGCGGTCCCCGAGCTCCTTGGCCAGCTGGTCGCCGAGGTCGGCGGAGCGGATGAGGCTGCTGGTCCCGGTGAAGCGGGCCACGTCCGGCGGGACGAAGAGGGCGCCCTCGTGGGAGATGGGCCGCAGCGGCACGCCGAGGGAGGCGAAGGCCGTCGAGGCGCCGGCATGGGTGTGGACGACGCAGCCGACGTCGTGGCGGGCCGCCATGACCCGGGTGTGGATGAAGCACTCGACGTGGCGGGGACCGTCGCCCTCCACCACCTCGCCGTCGGGGTCGACCAGCACGACCCGGTCCTCGTCGATCTCCTCCAGGCCCCAGCCGGCGGCCTTGAGCCAGGCGCCCCGCCCGCCGGGGTCGCGCACCGACACGTGACCCCAGATGAGGTCCGACTGGCCGGCGGCGGCGAGCACCTTCGACGCCAGCGTCACCAGCGCCCGCGCGTCGCCGTCTTCCCCCATATCCGGTGCTCCCACGTACCCTCCTCCGGCTCTCGGTCCTCCGCGCCGTGCGCCGCTCCTTGACGCCGCGCGACCGTCCTCGTAGGTTACAGATACCGATTCTGTTGTGCAGATTCTCTTGCCGCGGCGGGCCGACGCCACGTCCAGCCGCCGGCAACGACCGAGGAGGAACCGTGGGGACCATCCGCAGGCTGACCTTCGAGGAGCTCGATCCGCCGCTGCGCACGGCGCTCGCGGCCAAAGTCGAACGCCTCGGGTACCTGGGCGAGTTCTTCGCCGTCGCGGGCCACCAGCCGGCCGCCACCACGGCATTCCAGCGGTTCACCGAGGCCCTGAAGGCCGCCCTTCCCGCCGAGCTGACCGAGGCGGTGGCCCTCGGCGTCGCCGCTGCCCTCGACAACGCCTACGAGCGCACCCAGCACGAGCGCTTGGCGGCGGCGCTCGGCTTCCCGGTCGGCTGGATCGCTGCCGCCACCGGCCGCGGCGACCCGGCGGTGCTGGGCGAGGCAGCGGGCGCCGCCCGCCGGCTGGCCCTGGCGATGCTCGAGGACCACGGGCACGGCGCCGCCGGTGAGCTGGCCCGGGCCGTCGACGTGCTCGGCGAGGACCAAGCCGCCGGCGTCCTGCTCACCGTCGGTCGGTACGTGGCACACGCCGTGGTGAGCAACACCCTGGAGCTGGCGGCGCCGGTGGGCGGCGTCGTCGACGGCGCGCATGACGGACCGGGCGTCAGCGCCGCGAACGGGCGCACCCGGGCCGCCGCCCGATGACGACCGCGCTGGAGGCCGGCGAGCTCGACCGACTGCGCGCCGGCGTGGCAACGGCGTGCCGGGTGCTGGCGGCCGAGGGGCTCGTGTCCGACATCCTCGGCCACGTCAGCGTCCGGGTCGGCACCGACCGGATGCTCGTGCGGTCCCGGAGCCCGGAGGACCCCGGCCTCCTGCTCAGCCGGCCGCAGGACGTCGTCCTGACCGACTTCGACGGCACTCCGGCCGAGGAGCTCGTGGACCGCCAGCTCCCCCAGGAGCTGCCGATCCACGGCGAGATGCTGCGAGCGCGAGCGGACGACGGGGCCGTCGTCCACGCCCATCCGCCCGATGTGGTGCTCTGCAGCATCGCCGACCTGGCGCTGCAGCCGATCTTCGGGGCCTTCAACATCCCGGCGATGCACATGGCCGAGCGGGGGCTGCCCGTCTACGACTACTACGGCCTCGTCAGGAGCCGGCAACGTGGCGAGGAGATGGTGAAGGCCATGGACGGGGGCCGGGCGGTGCTCTTGCGCGGCCACGGGCTCACCACCGCGGCGCCCACCCTGGCCGGCGCCGTGGTCACCGCCCTCAACGTGAACCTCCTAGCCCGCATGACGGCCGCACTGGCCTCGACCGGTCGCCGCGCGCCGCTCGTCCCCGAAGCGGACCGGGCCGAGCTTCCCGATCTCGGCGCCGGCTTCAACGACGAGCTCGTCTGGCGGCATCATGTGGCCAAGCTGGCCTCCCGCGGGCTGGCGGTCTGCCCCGATCCGGCCGCGCCGTCCCCCGTCACCGGGTGATCGGCACGATCGTGCCGATCACCGCGGTGGTGGCCGGATCCCGGGGGGCATCAATGCTCGATATGCACGACCTTGCGTAACTGACCATTGCGGGGGCCCAAGGGCCTTGGTATGGTCATGATGTGCAAAATCGTGCAGATTCGAAAGTGCTCGCCCGGTTCGTCCGACGCCGGCGCCGGGAGCTCGGCCTGCGCCAGGACGAGCTGGCGGCTCTGGCGGGCGTGTCGACGCGGTTCCTCTCCAGCCTGGAGGGCGGGAAGCCTGGGGTCCGGCTCACACTGGTGCTCGCCGTGCTCGCCCAGCTGGGCACCGATCTGGAACTGGTGCCCGGCACCGGCACCGTTCGGGACAGGGACGAGGGTCGATCGTGAGCCCCGGCAACCTTGCGCAGCTCCGGGTGGTGACCGAGGCGGACGTCTACAAGGGCGGGACCCGCGCCGGCGTACTGCGCCGCCTGCCTGACAGGACCGAGTTTCGTTACCTGGACGGCTACCTCTCCGCCGTAGCGGCCCCCGTCGCCTGGAGCCTGCCGCTCGGCGACGAGCCAGCGGTGGCACCGGCCGCGGCAGTTCCCGCCTTCTTCGCCGGGCTGCTGCCCGAGGGCCGGCGGCTGACGGCCATCCGTCGGCGGGTCGGCACCTCGGCGGACGACGAGTTCTCGATCCTCCTCGCCGTCGGGGCGGACACGGTCGGGGACGTCCAAGTCGTGCCAGCCGGCGCGCTGCTCCCCGACGCGAGCGAGGCCCCCACGGTCGACTGCGCCCATGCCTCGTTCGCCGAACTGTTCGAACGCGACATCGGGGAGAACCCCGAGCGTTCGTCCGTCCCCGGCATCCAGGACAAGGTGTCCGGCCGCCTGACAACCCTTCCCATCCACGAGCGGAGCGGCACGGCGATCCTCAAGCTCGATCCCCCCGAATTCCCCCACCTGGTCGAGAACGAGCACTTCTTCTACCGCGCCGCGGCCCGAACCAGGTTGCGCAGGGCGGACGCCACCCTCGTCCACGACCGAGACGGCGTACCAGGCCTACTCGTCCACCGGTTCGACCGGGTGGTGACCCACGGCAGGGTGCGTGCCCTGGCAGTCGAGGATGCCTGCCAGGTGCTCGGCCGGTGGCCGGGTGACAAGTACGTCATCGGCCTCGAGGATGCACTCGGGGGCCTGGCGCGGCGGTGCCGTGCCCCCGGCGCGGCCACGCTCGAGCTGTTCCGCCTCGTGGTGTTCGCCTACCTGACCGGCAACGGCGATCTCCACGCCAAGAACCTCGCCATCTGCCAGGACCGGCGCGGGGAGTGGCGGCCGGCACCGGCCTTCGACCTGCCCTCCACCGCCCCCTACGGCGACGTGGACTTGGCACTGCCGATCGAGGGGCGGGTGCGCCAGCAGCTCTCCTGGCCACTGGTGCAACGCCTCGGTGCGGCGATCGGCCTCCCCGAGCGGCTCGCCGCCTCGGTCGTGCGCGAGCAGCTCGGGGCGCTCGAGCGCTGGAGCGCCGACCTCGACCAGCTGCCCTTCGACGAGCGCCTCGTGCGATCGCTCCGCCGCCTCGTCCTCGCTCGGGCCCGCCACATCGCCCCACCGGACCGCCCCTGAAGGCTGCTGGGCTGGACCGGGATCGAGCGGCCGGGCACGCCGCCTGGGCGAGCACGCCGGGCACACGGCGCAAGGTCCCCGCTGGAGTCGCGAGGTCGCGCAATCGTCGAACCGGTGGGTCGCCGCGTATACACTCCCCCCTATCACAGCTCTGCTTCCCGTGCCGGTGACGCGTGGTGGGGCGGTGAGCCCGGATTGGACTCGGTGACGGAGCATGTCGAGCGACAGGTCGAAGAACATGCCCACGTCGGTCGACGAGCAGCTGCGACGGGACACCCTGTCGTGCCAGCGACCGCCGAGCTCCACGCGGTGAGCACCGAGGTGCTGCCGTCAGGCTCGGACGTCGCCGACGCCGACCTCTTCTCCGACGAGACCCTGGACGACCCCTACCCGCTCTACCGGGCGATCCGCGACGCGGGGCCGGTGGTGCACTCGAACCGCCACCACCTGTGGATGGTGTCGCGCCACGCCGACGTCCGAGACGTGCTGAAGGACTGGCGCAGCTACTCGTCGGCCGGGGGAACCGCGGTGGAGGACAGCGTCAACGAGCTGCGTGCCGGCAACATCATCAGCACCGACCCGCCCGACCACGACCACCTCCGCGACGTGCTGAGCACGCAGATGAGCGCTCGGGAGATCCGCAAGCTCCAGTCCGGCGTCGAGGAGCGGGCCCACGCGATGGTGGCGGCCCTCGTGCGCAACGGCGGGGGCGACGTCGTCACCGGCCTGGCCCAGCCCCTGCCGCTCGGCGTCGTCGCCGACCTGGTGGGCTTCCCCGACGAGGGGAGGGAGGGCCTGCTCGAATGGGTCGACGCCTCGTTCAACACCTTCGGGCCGCTCAACGCCCGCGCCCGCTCCTCGGTCCCCAAGCTCGAGGGGATCTGGTCGTGGCTCTCCACGATGGCGACCCGTGAGCGGCTCCGGCCCGGCGGGCTGGGGGCGGCGATCCATGACGCCAAGGACAGGGGCGACATCACCCCCGAGCAGTGCCAGTCCCTGCTGTTCGCCTATGCCACCGCCGGCATCGACACGACCGTGAACGCGGTCAGCTCCGCCGTGTGGCTCCTCGCTCGCCACCCCGAGCAGTGGGAGGTGCTCCGGAGCGACCCAGGCCTGGTCCCCGGCGCATTGAACGAGGTGCTCCGTCTGGAGTCACCGATCCAGGCCTTCACCCGCCGCACCACCGCGCCGCGTGAGATCGGTGGCGTGGCGGTGCCGCCGGGTGCACGGGTGCTCGTGCTCTTCGGGTCGGCCAACAGGGACGAGCGCAGATGGGAGGAGCCGGAGCAGTTCGACGTGCGCCGGAAGGCGGTCGACCAGGTCGCGTTCGGCTATGGGGTGCACAGCTGCGCCGGCCAGTTCCTGGCGCGCGTCGAGGGCCACGCCGTGCTCTCGGCGCTCGTCGCCCAGGTGCGCCGCCTGCGACTCGTGACTGCCGAGCGCAAGCTCAACAACGTCCTGCGCGGCTTCGCCAGCGTGCAGGTGGAGATGGCGTGAGCACGGCCACGGTCGCCGGAGAGCCGGCTGGTGGAACGGAGCTTGCCGGCACGGCGGCGGTGGTGACCGGCGCCGGCCAAGGCATCGGGCTGGCGATCGCGATGGAGCTGGGGGCGGCCGGCGCGGCAGTCGCCGTCGCAGACGTGCACGGGGCGACGGCGGCAGCCGAGCAGGTGGCCGCCACGGGTGCCCGGGCTGTCGGCATCGACGTCGACGTCTCCTCCGAGGGAGCGACGCTGGCCATGGCGGACGAGGTCGTGCACGCCTTCGGCCGCCTGGACGTCCTGGTCAACAACGCAGCTCTCTTCACCGCCCTCCGGCCGGGCCCGTTCACCGACATCTCCGTCGATGAGTGGCGGCGCGTCATGGACGTGAACGTGCTCGGCCCGTTCCTCTGCGCCCGCGCCTGTACCGCCCACATGCGTGCACAGGGCGGTGGGCGCATCATCAACATCGCTTCGGGCACGGTGTTCAAGGGCACCCCCTACACGCTGCACTACGTGACCAGCAAGGGCGCCGTGGTCGCCTTCACCAGATCGCTGGCGAGAGAGCTCGGGCCGGACGCGATCCTCGTCAACGCGGTCGCTCCGGGGTTCACCCTGTCGGCCGGCGTACTCGAGAACGAAGGCGTGTTCGAGACCAACATCGCTAGCTCGCCAGGTGGGCGGGCGCTCTCGCGCGAGCAGCATCCCGAGGACATCGTGGGCGCCGTGCGCTTCCTGGCCGGGCCGGGGTCCGCCTTCATCACCGGACAGACGATCGTCGTCGACGGCGGCTCACACCTCCACTGACCGAACAGGCGATCTGCCGTGTGCTGCAGCCACCGTTCTCCCTACTGGGAGCTGCCTTGTCGCGTATGACGACCCTACGCTCGCGGCCTTACTCGCGGATCTCAGCCTGCAACCTCACCCTCCGGCGGCGAAGGCCGAAGGCCAACCCGCCGAGGACGAGCAGGAGGGCGGCGGCACCTGCGGCCATGAGCGGAAGGGGGAATGTGAAGGGAATTCCGGTGGGCGGGCCGTTGACCGCCGCCTCGGCAGGGTCGACCCGGATCTCACCGGCGAAGCGAGCGGTGCGGGCGCTGGGAGCGCTCAACGCGACGTCGACGAAGTAGCACCCGGCCTGGAGCACGCGGCGCAGGTTCCACGGATAGTCGATCGCCGTGCGCGGGACGAAGGTGCCGAGCCGGCGATGGAAGTGGACGAGGACCTTGGACCGTGTCCCGCAGGACCGCAGGTCTCCCGTGAGGAGCGGTTGCACCAGGAGGTCGCCGGTGTCGGCCATCGGGATCGAGATGAGCTGGTGCTGCGGTTGCTCGAGGCGGACGGAGGGACGACCGACCTCGACCGCCGCAGACGTCGTGCCCGGCACGTCGACCACGACCGCCACCACAACCCGGGAGCTCGTCGTGAGCGCGACGGAGGCGCCGGTGGCGGAGGGCTTGGCCGCGCCGGCGGCTGTCGGGGACTGGGCGACCACGGCACTGACGTGCTGGCCCGGGCGGGCATCGGGAGGAACGTCGACCGTGAAGGTCACGGCCTCTTTCGTCCCCGGGGCGAGCGGGAGTCGTGTGGCCGACATGCGCACCCAGGACTCCACCCACGTCGCCGAGCCCTCGCCCTGGCCGCCGTAGGCCACACCACTGGTCGGGGCCGTCGTGGCACCGGCGGCGTAGAGCGCGTAGGTGGTGGGGACGGCACCGTTGTTGGTGACGTCGAACGACCCGGTCGTCGACGCGCCGGGGGCGAGGGAGTACTGGAAATAGCCGTCGGGGCCGGCCCCGATCGGCGCGACCCCCGGCGCGGCGAGGCCCGGCGCTGCCCACGCTGCCTCTGGTGCGGCGCTGGCGGCGAGGGCGAGCAGGGCCGCGGCGGCGACCCCGGCCCTCAGCGCCAGGTGCACGGCGCCCTGAGGGCGAGATCGTGGCCGGCGCACCCTCACCTCCGTTCCGTTACGGGCCAGTGACGATGGAGTACTGGACCTTCGCCTTGTACGTGGCGGCCCAGGTGTTCGGGTCGGTCTGCACCTTCACGCCCGGCTTCACGGCGTAGGTGCCCATGCCGTTCCCTGCGGTGGCCTCGAGGAATGTGACCGCAGCGCCGAGTGTGGCGACGGCTGTCGCGTTCCCCGAGAGGGTGGTGGCTGTCGTGAGCAGCGTCGGGGCCGGGGTCGTGGTTGTGGCACCGGCCATGACCCCGGCACCCGTGGCGGCACTGTCGAGCGTGAACGCTGTCGGCTTCTGGGTTCCGACCTTGATCTCGTACTCGGCTGTCGCGGGGTAGGTCGTGCCGCTGGCGAAGTCGATCTTCACCCCGAGCGTTCCGATGGTCTCAGCCGTGCCGTTGGTCGCCGTCCCTGACCCGATCGCGTTTGTGGCGACGGCGGAGTTGGACGTCCACTTGTACGGGGTGGACGTCGTGGTGCCGCTCGATGTCACCGTCACCGTGTACTCGACGCCGTCTGCGGTCCCGGTGTACGTGGATGCGGATGTGGATGTGGATGTGGATGTCGCGAGCGAAGTCGCAGTGCCGGCGGTCTGTGTCCACTTGCCGGTGAGGGTGAGGTCGCTCACCGCGACCGTCCCATGCCAACCAGATCCCGAGCCCGTCGTGTCGCTCCATGTGGCCGCCGGCAGGATGCCCGTGCCGGTGCCGCCGATCGGGCCGGTGATCGTCTCGGGCGTGGTCGTCCCGATCGAAAGGCTTCCGGGCGTGACTGTCAGGCTGCTCGTGCCTGTGCCCGTGGCGGCGAACGCCGCCGCCGGGACCGCCGCCACGCACACGGCCGCCAGCCCCCCGACGAGGAGGGCGCGCCTGGCTCCCGAGCGAGCGCAAGTGGACAAGGTGTTCTCTCTCATTTTCAGCCATCTCCAATCTTCTGGCCGGGCCGCCGCCATCGTGACGACGACCGTGTCGCCCGTCCTGGGTGACCAATGCAATATTGACCACGGAGCAGCCGCGTCGCAGCCATTCGCGTTCATTGGGAGAACCGCTGGAACGTGCCCTGTCATGCCAAGAGCCGCCACGAGGGACGTCAATGCATCACTTCCTCACTTCCCTTGGCCGGTCGAACGAGCTCTCCATATGTCTTATCATCGGCACTGCGAGCGGTGACCTTTCGTCTCCGACCGGCGCCTCCTCCCCACTCGCTTGACGAGCCGACCTCCGAGAAGCTGAAGAACGTCGTCACCGGACTGAGGCCCATGGCGCAGCTGCGGTCCCCGCCTTCCTCGAGAAGCGATTCGGGGCTACGAGCCAGACCTGAGCCCGGTGAGCGCACGGCTCACCTGGTCGAAACGGCAACTCTTGGCGCCCACGCCGTTGGCCGTGTCCGTCCCGAGCCCAGCACCGCTATCTCGACTTCGTCAAGACGCTCGCGGACGTTACCGAGTACCACGCGGACCGCATCGCCAAGGACGATCACGGCTCTCCAACCTCTGCCTGGCCCGCGCCCGGCTTGGCCCGTCACAAGCCGTCGACGGCCGGGCCCGCGTCACCTCGGGCGGCCGCGAGGGTGTGATAGGTGCCGCGGTGCCAGGACGTTGACGCAGAAACGCCCGACCCCCCGGATTTTCGGCCAGGTGTTCGAGGCGTGGGCGGCGAAGAAGGAGACGAGCGCGCGCAGCGACTCGCCGACGACCGGCACGCCAACCGCTCCTACCGCGCCGGTCACCTGGGCTCCCCGTCGGGCCACTCGCGTGCACCTGGACAGTCGTGCCGCCGTCGTCGAGCCGGCCCTCCTGGGCAGCGTAGGCGAGCACGTCGAAGACCGGCTCGTCCCCGCCCGGTTGGCGCCGGCCACCAGCTCCATGCGTGCCTCCCTTCGCCGCCACCGGCCCCGAAGTCCGTTCGGGAAGTTGGCCGGTCAGGAGCTGAGACGAAGACCCCGAAATCTATCGTCGGGGTGCGACACCGGGCTCCGACGGGCCCGCCCCATCCGGCCACGCAAGCTTGAAGCGATGCTCCGGGGAGGCCTCATCGCCTGGACGCGAAGGTTCGGGGGGCGGCTAACTCGACTCGTCGGCAGCGCCCGGCGGTGCGCTCGGACCGGACGGGTGGTCGTAGGAGTGCCGGATGACGACACCCGCAAACGGGATCTTCGTGCACCGTTCGGTCAAGTCGTCCATTGCCGCAACGTAGGCGTCTTCTCCCTCGTAGTCGAACGGATCGCCGATACGTTCCTCCTGGTCGCCGCCTGACTCCAGCGGGTTGTCGACGTACCACCGGACGGTGCGCCTTATGGCCTCCTCGAAGTCGACGACATCACGGTACCCGAGCTCCCGCCGGATACGGGACGTGTCGAGCAGCTTGTGGTGCGTCGGCGGGGGCCCAGGACGACCCATCGACTCGAGATTCCGACCGCCGCCCCAGAAGTACGCCGGCAAGCCGGCGGTGGGCGGGTGGTCGATGAGCCGCACCTTTGCCCCCATCGCCTCGGCGATCGCCAACGCCCGCTCACCATCCGTGGGCGTCGTCATATCGGCCACGTGATACACCCGTCCGGCCGACGCCACGGGCTGGTCGACGCAAAGCAGGACAGCGTGCGCGGCGTTCTCGACGTACGCACGGCTCTCGAGCGTGAGCCCACCATCGAGCACGGGGATGGTGGTCCGTCCATCCAGGATCCGGCGAATGACGCTCCACTCCCGAGGCGCCAGTTGGCGAGGGCCGTAGAGGTTCGGGTACCGGACGTGCGTCCCGACAAACTTGCCCTCGGCGAAGGACCGCAGGATGCCATCCTCCGTCTCCTGCACACGTCGCACCAGCTTGTGGGTCACGTCGCGACCCGCCGTTTCGTCAGCCGGGCGTGACCACGGCTGCCGCTCGTAAACGGTCCCGCCGATGGTGACGAGCCTCCGCGTTCGTCCCTCCAAGATCTCCACGAGGAGCCGGAGACGCCCGTAGGCGGCGATCGTGAGGTCGAACGTGCGGCCCTCGAGCACGTCGCGCACCGGCGCTTCGAAATGCGGATCAGCGTGGAGATGCTCGAAGTCGGCGACGAAGTCGACTTCGTGCGAGCCCCGGTGGAGGATGACGGGCTCGTAACCCCGAGCGACCAGCCCCTCCACGATGAACGGCCCAGTCGGGCCGGTGCCGCCGATCACCAACGCCTGCTTCATGACTCACTCGCCAGCGACGAGGTGCCGCTGCAGGCCCGGAGCAGCGCGTCCATGACCTGGGGATAGGACCCACATCGGCACAGGTTCCCTCCGAGCGCCTCCCTCAGCTCGGCCGCTTCCAGCTGCGGTTCGTTCGCCAGAACGCCGGTCGCCGTGACCATCATCCCCGGGATGCAATATGAGCACTGGAACGCGCTGCACTCGACGAACGCCTTCCCCACCGGTCCGTCGGGGTCCAAACCCTCTGCCGTCTGCACTGCTCGGGCTCCCACCATCGTGGAAAGGAGAAGGCAGGAGCTCACTGGGCGCCCGTCGAGCAGCACGCTGCACGTACCGCAGACCCCGATGCCACAGCAATAGCGGACGCTGCGCAGCCCCAATCGGTCGCGCAGGGTGGACAAGAGCGTCTCGTCTTCGTCCACCTCCACCTCAACCGCCGAACCGTTGATAGTGAGCGATCGCTTGGTCACGACGCCTCCCCCTCCCGCTCTCGAAGTGCCCGCAGCACCTTCTCCGCAGTGATCGGCAGATCGTGGATGCGGATGCCCGTCGCCGCAGCGAGCGCGTTCCCGATCGCTGGCGCCATCGGCGGGACCGTGTTCTCCCCCAGCCCGTGTGGCGGCGTATCGGGGACCCCCGACTCCAGCACGGTCGAACCGATCACGGTCGGGATGTCCATGATGGAGGGGATCTGGTAGTCGGAGAGGTTCGTCGTCGCCGGCTGGCCCTGGTCGTAGCGCATCTCCTCGAGCACCGCCGTACCGAGGCCGAAGAGCATCCCCCCCTCGGTCTGCTTCTTCGCCCGCAGCGGATCGACGATCCTGCCGGCGTACGACGCGCCGTGTACTGCGAGCACCTCCACCCTGCCCGTGTCGGTGTCCACCTCCACCTCCACGGCCACGGCGCCCTGATGCCAATGGTCGGTAGCGATCCCCTGAGTGTCCGCGTCCAGCTCGCCGGCACCCGGCGGCGACTCGAACACGCCGGTTCCCGTGAGCTCGCCAATTCCACGTGCGCGCAGCACCGAGGACCAGTCGATCGTGAATGACGCGGCGGATCCCCTCGGCCCTGACCGGTGTAGCTCTTCAAGCTGCCGGCAGAGGTCCTGACACCCTCGCTCCACCGCGATCCCGACGGTGTACGTCGTGCGGCTCGAGCTCGTGACCTTGTCGTAGGGCGTGTGGTCGGTGTCGGCGAAGGCCACCTTGACGTGCTCGATCGGCACGTGGAGCTGGCGAGCGGTGAGCTCCGCCACCGAGGCCGCCGCTCCTTGCCCCATCTCGACGGCAGTCACACGCACCGTGACCAGACCGTCGGCGTCCAAGGTCACGAACGCGTCCGAGCGCGACGGGGTGATGATGCTCTTCAGCACCACTGCCGCTCCTCGACCACGAATCCGGCCACCGGGGACGTGCCCCGGTATGGTGCCGTCAGTCCGGCCCAAGACACGCAGCCCGTGACCTTTGCCGTTGCCATCGTCGGGTGGCAGGCCGGCCCACGCAGACTCGAGGAGCTCGACATAGCGCATGTCGTGCATGACCTCGCCGGTGGCGAACATGTCGCCGTCGCACAACAGGTTGCGACGGCGGAACTCGATCGGGTCGAGCCCCACCATCGCGGCGATCTCATCCGCGGCCTGCTCGTGGGCCCAGCACACCTGGCCGGTCATGGCCCCCCGGAACGGTCCGGTAGGCACCGTGTTCGTGTACCACGCCACGCTCCTCGCCAGAACGTTGGGCACCTTGTAGGGGCCGATGGAACGGATCAGGCCAGAGCGG
This sequence comes from Acidimicrobiales bacterium, assembly GCA_050743965.1. Taxonomy (GTDB): domain Bacteria; phylum Actinomycetota; class Acidimicrobiia; order Acidimicrobiales; family RAAP-2; genus DAHUZJ01. The sequence continues at coordinate 12,116 of JBOGGF010000006.1, read as the reverse complement.
CTCCCCCGCGGCGTGGTGAGGGCATAGGCACCGGCGTTCCACTCGATGTCCACCAAGCGGGCAACCATGACGCCCTCGGCGTCCGCGCCCGTCGTGATCGTCACTACGGCGGCGTGCTTCCCGGTCGTGACGAACTCTTCGTCGCGGCGGAGCTCCATGCGCACCGGTCGGCCCACCACCCGCGCTGCCAGGGCGACCAGCCCCTCGATGACCAGGTACAGCTTGCCGCCGAAGCCACCGCCCAGGTTGTCCGTCCGCACCCGGACGCGCTCCTCCGACATGCCGAAGATCCCGGCGAGCCGCTCCCGCAGTGCATAGGGCGACTGGGTCGCTGACCACACCTCCAGCCGCCCGTCGGGCAGCCAGGCAGCCGTCGAGCAATGCGGCTCCATCGCCACATGGTTGGCCGCCGGCGAGCGGTACGTGCCGGTATGCCGGAACGCTGCGGTCCGAAGCGCGGCATCGGCGTCGCCGTGTCGCAACGTCCATCGGCCACACTCATTGTCCGGCCACTGCTCGTGGAGGGAAGCCGCGCCCGGCGTCGCGGCCTCCCAGGACTCGAAGACCGCCGCCAGCGGCTCGACGTCGACCATCACCCGGGTCGCCGCCTCTGCCGCTGCTGCCTGGGTGGTCGCGACGACCACCGCCACCGGCTCGCCCACGTACCGCACCCGGTCGATGGCGATGATGGGTTGGTCCTTGCGGCCCTCGCCGTGGTACGGGTGGAGCGACGGGTCCCGCTGGACGTCCTCGCCTGTCACCACGGCCAGTACGCCGGGGGCCCGAAGCGCCTCCGTCGAGTCCACGCCACGGAGGATCCCGTGCGGCAGGGTGCTTCGGACACAGACGGCGTAGGCCTCGCCCTCGACCCGCCGGTCCACGGCGAACCGGAAGCCTCCGAAGACTCGATCCGCCGCGTCGCGCACCGTGGACCGTACGAGCGGTGCGGCGCCCGGGGGGACCGCTGGCACCGGGCCGAGCTCTCTCCCCGTCGACGTTGGTTCGTCAGTCATCGCACCCTCCCGGGACGAGCGCCGAAAGCGCACGGCTCACCAGTACCTTTACGACCTGTCGGCGGTACCAGCCGGAACCGCGTATGTCGTCGAGTGGATCGCACGACTCGGCATAGCCGGCGGCGACCGTGGCGATCGTCGGCCCGTCCAGTCGGCGCCCCGTCGCGGTCGCCAGCGGCTCGAGCGACCGGAATGGCGTGGGACCGATGGCTCCAACCACCACGTCGATCGACCGGATGGCACCATCGTCGCGCTCGACGGCCGCCGTCGCCACGACACAAGGGCGGTCCTCGGCGGAACGGCTGCTGAATTTGACGTAGGAGGCTTGGTGCCCGTCAGGGGGCTGCGGGACGACGAGTCCCGTCACCAGCTCGTCGGAGGCGAGCGCGGTCGTGAAGTAGTCCACGAAGAACTCGCCGGCCGCCACCCTTCGACTGGTTCGCCCGTCCGACAACACCATCTCGGCGCCGAGGTTCACCAGGACGGCCGGAAGATCGGCGGCATAGTCGGCCTCGGCCAGCGCACCTCCGACACTCGCCGCGTTGCGAACCCGTACGTTCCCCACCAGGCTGGCCGCCCTCGACAGCGTGGGCGTCGCCGAGCGGACGATGTCGGAGCCGGCCACGTCGGCCAGGGCGGTCCCGGCCCCGATGTGCACCGCACCGTCGACCTGGGTGATGCGGTCCCAGCCTTCGACGTCCTCGAGCTGGCGCACGGCGACGAGCACGCTCGGCCGTACCAGACCCTGTTGCATCAGCAGGACTAATGCCGTCCCCCCGCCGATGACCTTCGCGTCGTCGCCGTGCCGCCGGAGCATATCGGTGGCCTCTCCGATGGTGGTCGGCTCCATGAGCGCCAGCTCCGTCATCCCGCCACCTCCGACCGTCGCCATTCCGAGACCGGTGATGGACCGGCGACCGCCAACCGATCCCACGCTCCGGCGAGCGCCTCGTCGGCAATGCGAGATCGCTGCACCCGAGCCGTCGCCTCGGTTCGCGGCAGCGCCGCCATGAAGGCGATGTAGCGCGGCACGGCGAAGCGGGGAAGCCGCTCCTCCAGGTAGGTGATCAGTTGCTCGTTGGTCAGGGTGGCGTGCTCGTCGACCACCACCGCCAGCAGGATCTCTTGATCCCCCGCGGCGGCGCCCACCACCGACACGCCGACCGCCGCGCACTCCTCGATATCCGGGTGCGCGCCGAGCTGCGCCTCCACCTCGCTGGGCGCGACATTCTCGCCACGCACCCGGATGCGCTCGGCCCCCCGGCCGACGAAGCGGAACGTGCCGTCCGGCTCGCGCGCCATGAGGTCACCGGTGTGGAGCCACAGGTTCCGCCAGCGAGCCGCCGTCTCCTCGGGCATCTTGAAGTAGCCGATCATCGTCGTCCACGGCTCCGTGGGCCGCAGGACGAACTCGCCTACATCCCCGTAGGGCACCTCGACGTCGTCCTCGTCGACCAATCGCGCCTCGAAGTCCGGCCGTAGGTGCCCGCAGCCGTCAGCCCGGGCCTCACCGACCAGGATGCCCCCCGCCTCGGTCAGCCCGTAGCTCACGCTCACGCGTTCGATGTCGAAGCGGCGCCGGAGCTCGTCCACCTCGGGGATCGTCGTCCCGAGGGCGACGTGGCGAACCGGATTGTCGGCATCGTCGGGTCGAGGCGGTTGTCGCAGCAAGTACTGCGCCATGGCGCCTACCAGCGGTGCATAGGTGACGCCATGCTTTCGGCACTCGTCCCAGAAGTTGCTAGCACTGAACCGACGGACCAGCACCGCCGTGCCACCGGCGATCAAGGTGTTGTAGAGGCCGCGGCACTGTCCGATAACGTGGTAGAGCGGCAGGGTCACTAGGGTGACGTCCTCCGGCCCCGCCGTGGCCGGACCGAGAGGCCACATACGCCCGTGGGTCTGCGCCTGGGAGACCACGACGCCCTTGGGCATCGAGGTCGTGCCCGACGTGTACACGATGCCCAGCGGGTCCGACGGACTGCAGGCCTCGGGGTCGACGGGCTCCTGTGAGGCCAGCACCTCCCACGACAGCACCTCGAACGGCAGGCCCGCGGCCACACCCGGGTCCCCCCGCACGACGACAGTCTTCACCTTGGGCAGCTGGTCGGCGACCGCCCGGAGGCGCTCGACGTACCACTCGTCCACCACCACCACCGTGGCGTCGCAGTGGTCGATGGTATAGGCGAGGTGCGGCGGTCCGAATGTCGTGTTGATGGCGACCTCCACGGCCCGCAGGAGCGAGGCGCCGAACCATGCGAGGACGTGGTCGACGCTGTTGTCGAGCACCAAGGCGACCGTGTTGCCTCGGCCGATCCCGAGGCGGCGCAAGCCGCCTGCCACCCGCCGCGCAAGGTCGAGCAGACCTCGATAGTCGACGCGTTCGACGTCGTCGATGATCGCGATCCGGTCCGGTCGCGTCGCCGCACCCGTCAACAAGACGTCAGCGACGGTCCTACGAGCGAGCTCGATCATTCCCCTGATCCAGCACCATTTGCGTGCACGTCGCCTTGGCCACCAGCGCACCGTGGTCGTTGTCCTCGCTCCCGCGTCCCACCAAGACCTCGAGGACGAGCAGCCTGCGTCCCAGATGTACCGGGCTCGCAGTGGCGACAAGCCGGTCATCGAGCGACGCAGGACGAAGCAGCTTGAAGGAGACGTCGATGGTGGTGAACTGTCCTCTCGGGAGCGCGGCATACGACGCCCATGCGGCGGCGGCATCGGCGAGCGCCAGCAGTGCGCCGCCCTGCGCGATGCCCCTCATGTTGAGATGTTGTGGGCCCACGACCATCTCGGCACGGCAGGCGCCTGGTCCGGCGTGGGTCGGCACGATCCCGAGCACGTCAATGAGGCAGCCGGCTGGCGTCGTCGGCGCCAACTCGGCCGCCACCGGCGCCGTCTCCCCCCTGGGCAGATGGCCCACCAGGTCATAGAGCAGCGCGGGGGACGGAGCCGAGCTCACAGATTCTCCCCGGCACCCGAGTGCGGCTCCGCTCGCTCGGGCATTTGGTCCATCAGACGGGCTGGGCCGCGCGTGGGGAAAGTGATTCCGACCACGTCGCAGCCTGGCGTCCGGCGATCCTCCCGAACACCGAGCCGTTCGTCAGTCCGGTCCCCCCCGGGTAGTTGAAGTAGAAGATCCCTCCGACCAGCTCTCCGCACGCGAAGAGGCCCGGGATCAGCGCCTCCTCGGTGTCGAGCACCTCCGCATGTGGAGTGATCCGCAACCCGCCGAAGGTGAAGGTCACGCCGCACGTTACTGCGTACGCTTCGAACGGCGGCTCCTCGATCGTGTTGGCCCAGTTCGACTTGTTGATCGCCAGGCCTCTCGTCCCGCGGCCGTCCTTGATGTTGGGGTTGAACGGCACCTTCTGGTCCACCGCTTCGTTGAAGTCGCGAACCGTCCGCAAGAAATTGCGTGGGTCCACTCCGTCCAGCTTGGTCGCTAGGTCTTCGAGGGTCGCTGCCTTCACCTTGGTCACCTGGCGGATGTGGTACTCGTCGCGCAGCATGTGATGAACCTTGGCGTCGAAGATCTGCCAGGCGAACAGTCCGGGCTGATTGAGGATGACGCGCCCATACTTCGCGTAGGTGTAGTTGCGGAAGTCGGCACCCTCGTCGACAAAGCGCTCACCGTCGCGATTGACCATGATACCGAAGGGGTAGCTGTGCTTCTGGAAGCCGTCACCGACGGCGAGATCCCCGTATGTCGGTGCGTTGAGGTCCCAGCCCACCGCGTGGGCCCCGGACCACTGACCCCACGAGACCGCGCCGATGTCGAGTGCCATTCGGATGCCATCGCCGGTATTGAAGCGGGTCCCGCGCACCTTGGCGAGGTCCCATCCGGCGCCGAGGTAGCGCGTCCGCCATTCGACGTTCGACTGGAAGCCCCCGCACGCCAGCACCACCGCGCCCGCGGGGATGAGCTGCGCCGTTCCGTCTCGCCGGACCCGGACGCCCACGACCCGGCCACCGTCGGTCACTAGCTCAACCGCGCGAGCCCCATACCAGATGTCGATGCCCTGGCGCTGGACTGCCGTGGTCAGTGCCTCGACGAGACCCGGCCCGCCGCCCGAGGTCTCTAGCGTCATGCCACCCCAGAAGGTGAATTTGCCGTCGATCTCGAAGGCCTGCCGGCCGTAGATCGGGAGGAAGCGCACCCCCTTGGATCGCATCCATTGAAGGGTCTCGAGGCTCCGCGACACCAGGACCTCGGTGAGATCGGGATCAGCACGGTACTCGGTTACCCTGGCCATGTCCTCGTAGAACTGGGACGCCGGATAGCTCCCGAAGTCGGTCACGTCCAGCTCCTCGGGCGTGAGGTCGGGCACGAGGGTGAGGATGTCGTCGACCCCGTCGTAGGCGAAGCGCATTCCGCCTGCGGTGAACGCCGAGTTCCCGCCGTGCTCCCCGAAGGGCGCTCGCTCGAGGACGATCACCCGTTCGACCGACTCTCGCGCTGCGAGCGCCGCACACAGTGCTGCGTTGCCCCCGCCCACCACCACGACATCCGCTGCCGCTGATCCGTCTGTCACAAGTCGCCCTCCACTCGGTCGAGGTCAGTGTACAGCTGCGTACTGCTGGACGCAATGACAAATCGGCGTCACTCCGGCGGCGCGGAAGTTGCAAAGAGGTAGTCCGAGGGTCAGGACGTCGGGGGTCGGCCGGCCGAGGGGACAACGCACCCGTCGGCCATCAGGCCAAAGAATTGTTGTCCCAAAGCTTGAGGCGGATGTCGCGTGCCTCAGAGAAGTGCCGAAATGAGATCTCGTGGGCGAGATTGCTATCCCGACTTTCGACCGCGTCCACGAGCGAGGCGTGCTCCATCACGGCCTCTTCCCAACGGCCGGGGAACGACAGCGTCGTCGCCGGATAGCGGGCGAGATGCAGATTGACCCGCTCCAGCAGATCCACCAATGACTCATTGTGGCTGGCTCGCCACATGGCGCGGTGGAACTGCCGGTTGGCTTCCACCCGGGCGTCGTCGTCATCCTCCACGGGCTGCTCCACGGATCGGCGCAGCGCCCGCAGGTCGTACTCGGTACGGCGTTCGGCTGCCATCCGGCCGACGGTCCCCTCGAGTGCGATCCTCGCCTCGTAGATGTCGAGGATCTCCTCGGGACTGCGGCTGCGGACTACGAGCCCCCGATCCCCGCGCACGACCAATCCGTCCTGCTCGAGCCGGTTGAGCGCCTCCCGTATGGGCGTCCGGCTCACGTTGAGCCATGAAGCCAACGCCGTCTCGATAAGGGGCTGGCCCGGCGGAAGCTCGCTTTGGAGTATGGCCTCCTTGAGCGCGTCGTACGGTCCAGTGCGCTCGGCAACCGGGGGAAGGGAGAGGCCATCGGGGGACTTGGCAGGGGGGGAGACGCGGGACATCTCAGGCACCCGGTGCGGGACGGGTCATGGGTCCGATCGTAATCAGTCTCTCCTCACTCATTTCACGGATGGCCCAGTGCGGCCCCTCTCGCCCCGCGCCGCTCGCCTTGACCCCGGTGTACGGCATGAGGTCGACGCGGCTGCTCGACGTCTCGTTGATGTGCACGGCTCCCATCCGGAGGCGGGAGGCCGCCGCGAGCGCCCGATCGATGTCTCGGGTGAAGAGACCTGCGGAGAGGCCATACGGCGTGTCATTGACCTCATCGATTGCCGAATCGAGACGGGAGAACGCACGAACGACCATCACCGGCCCGAACACCTCTTCGCACATCACTTTCATGTCATTGGACACATTGGTGACCACCGTCGGCTCCACCACCGATCCGTGGCGTCCGCCACCGACGACGATCTTCGCCCCGGCCGCGCACGCGTCGCCCACCCACGCCCCGACGCGGTCCGCTTCGCCGGCGCTTATGAGGGGTCCAACGAACGTCCTCTCGTCCCAAGGGTCCCCGGAATGGCGGCCGCCAATTCCGGCCTGCAGAGCGTCCAGCACGTCGTCGACCACGGAGTCTTGGACATAGAGCCGCTGCACCGACGTGCACACCTGGCCCGCCTTGCGGAAGGCAGCGTTGATGCACAGCGGGACGCAGGCAGCGACGTCCGCATCGTCGCACACGATGGTGCTGGAGAGACTGCCCATCTCGAGCTGCGTTCGGCGCAGGCCGACGGAGCGCCGGATGTGCGCTCCCACCTCGGTGCTCCCGGTGAACGCGTAGAACGCCGGGATCTCGCTCTCCAGAATCCACTGCCCGACGTCGCCCCCGCCGCCGTGAACCACCGATAGCAATCCTCGGGGCACGCCGGCATCGAGGAGAAGCCGAACGAGGTAGACGGCGGTCAGCGGCGTCGCCGAGGCGGGCTTCAGAAGGACCGCGTTCCCGGCTGCCAATGCCGGCGCGACCTTGTGGAGCACCGTGTTCAACGGGGAATTGAACGGCGTGATAGCGCAAATCACACCCAGCGGATGCAAGACGGTCAACGCCAAGCGACGGCTCCCTCCGGGTGCAGCGTCGACCGGAACCATCTCGCCGACGATGCGTTTCGCCTCTTCGGCGGAGAGCAGCAACGTCTGCGTCGCCCGGTCGACCTCCCGCCGGGCGTCGGTGATGGTGAAGCCGCTGTCGACGACCACCGTCCGCGCCGCGTCCTCCCGTCGTTCGGCCAACAAGGATGCGGCGCGAGCCAGGACTTCGTACCGCTCGTACGGCCGCCATTCGATTGATGCCTGGGCATCGGCAAGCGCACGGAGTGCGCGCTCGACCTGGGCACGTGAAGCCCGGTGGGCCGTCCCCACCTCGTCTCCAGTGAACTTGTCGTTGAGCGTGACCTGGTGAGCGCCGTCACACCACTCGCCTGCCACGAACAGCCGCGCCTCGGTAGTGCCGTCCGGTCCGGGCTCAGGCATCGCTCGCCACCATGTCGGGAGCCCCGAGTGGGAGCTCGGACACGTCGCCGAGCTCGCCGAGGTGCCATAGCGCCTCTTCGAGCGAGCTCGCCGCTTCGGCACCGAGGACGCCGCCCGTGAGGTCGTCGAACTTGGCACGGAGCTCGGCGTCCGTCAGCGGATCGTCGGGGTCCCCCTTTCGGGTGTGCCGCTCCACCACCACCGAGCCGCCCGACACAAGTTCGGCGGTGACACGGGCCGAACGTCGCCCGGGAAAGACCCTGTCCATCTCGGCATCCGCTCGGAGCGTCACGAGATCGGCAAGACCTCGGATGGCCGGGTCCGTCAGCACTGGATCCTCGAACGTGCGCAACCGCACCGATCCGGTCTCAAGCGCGGCAGCGACGCAGAACGCCGTACTGAACTTGGCTTCGAAAGGGGTCTTCGGTGCCGGGTTCCCTGCCACCGTGGTAGCCACGCTGTACGTCTCCACGAGGAGATGGGCGATGTCGGCTGCGCGGACCCCCTCCGAACGAAGCTCGAGGGCGGCGTCCACGGCGGCGAAGGTGTGCCCGCAGCATGAGTGATTCTTGACGGTCGCTTGCGTGATGCCCATGGGAGCGGTGCCTACCGATTCGGCGGCCGCGTGCCAGTCCGGCGCCTCCGCCATCGCCACGCCGAACCCGACTGGGCCGTCGAGTATCGCCAGAGCCCCCGTGAAGCCCTCTGCTGCCGCCAGGGCAGCGAGCGTTCCGGCTTCGGCGGCATGTCCGGCGTGTAGCGGCTTGCTCATGGCATCCGCCCGGAAGGCCTGCTGCAATCCGGCAGCCATCGTGGTCGCGGTGGCGAGGGCGTGCGCGAACCGCTCTTCGTCGAGCTCGAGGATATAGGCCACGGCGGCGGCGGCCCCCAGGGTTCCCACCGTCCCCGTCGTGTGCCAGAAGCGGTAGTGGGCCGGGTTGACGCTTGCCGCGACGCGGTCGCCCACCTCGTAACCGATCGCCACCGCTCGGAGGAGAGCCGAGCCGGGAGCGTGACGATCCTCAGCGACCGCCAGGGCAGCGGCGACGGTCGGCGATCCGGGGTGATAGATCCCATCACGAAAGATATCGTCCATCTCCATCGTGTGGGACGCCGTGGCGTTGATGAGCGCGGCGGTCCTCCGGCTGGCCGGGCGTCCGTCCGGCACCAGGCGGCTCGACCCCATCTCGTCATGGAGCAACGCCGCACGCAACGCCGTCGCCGGGGGCTCCAAGCTCCCGGCGACCGTGGCCGCGAACCAGTCCACGACGGCGCGGGCGGCGGCGCGGGCGACGTCGTCTCCGATGCCTCGGCGACGGATTGCAACCGCGCGGGCGGCGATCTCCCGCACTGCGGATCCCGCGACCCCGGGTTCGGCCTGGTCCTGTTCAGCTACGGCCTCGGACATCACGCCCTCCTCAGAACTGCGCCTGGTATTGCGCCGGATCGATCCGCGCCTCCACGACGAGAGGGCAGGTGAGACCCTCGACGGTCGCGAGAGCCTTCTCCAGCTCGGTCCCCGTCTCGACCCGCACCCCGTCACAGCTCATCGCCCCGGCGAGGCCGACCAGGTCCATGTCCTCGATCCTCGTAGCCGTGCTCGGGTAGCCGACTGCCTTCTGCTTGAGCTCGATCCGGTTGAGGCTTCCGTCAACGAACACCACCACGACGATCCCGAGGCGGCTCGCGGCCGCAAGGCGCAGCTCGGTGGCCGTCATCGCGAACCCGCCGTCACCCACCAAGGCCACGACCGGGCGGTCCGGGCACGTCAGCTTTGCGGCGATGGCGGCCGGAATACCGAACCCCATTGCGGACAGCCCGTTCGTCATGAGGGTCGTCCGGGGTTCGTACGTCGCCCATCCCTGCCCCACCAACAGCTTGTGGGAGCCGACATCGGTGGTGGCGATGGTGGAGGGTGGGCAAGCCCGGCGCACCTCGTCGATGACGTCGGTCGGGTTCAGCTTCCCGTCGACCCGACCGCCATAGAAGTCGTCGAGCAGAAGTCGACGGAAGGACGCCACCTCGCCGTCCGACCATCGTGGTTGCCCATGAAAGTCTTCGGCGAGCCATGTTGCGGCCGCCGCCACGTCGCCCACGACTTCGACTGCGCTCGCATAGACCTGATCGGTGTTGGGCGTGGTGTCGATGTGCAGAACCGGCACCGGGAGCCGCCACGGCTTGATCAGCTCCACCGGATCGAATCCTGCAGCTACGATGAGGTCGGCGCCCGCCAGCAGTTCCCACACGGTGGCGTTGCACGCCATGTCGAGGACGCCGGCGAACCAGGGAGACGTCTCGGGGACTACGCCTTTGGCCATGGGTGCCACGACTATGGGCATGCCAACCGCCTCAGCCAATCGCTCGATGGCCGCACCCGCTGCACAGCGCGTCGCGGCGATCCCGACAAGAAGGATCGGCCGCCGGGCTGCCGCGAGCACTCGACGCGGGTCGCGCTCGGTGCCGTCGTCGCCGGCGGTGACGTCGATCGCTGACGCCTGCGGGCCACCGAGCGGTGGCATCGGGCCGTCGTCGGGACGAGCGCGGGCCTTGAAGGTGTCGCTTGCGCACGTCAGGTGCACTGCGCCAGGCCGCTCGGCAGTGGCCGTCCGCAGCGCCTTGCGCATGATAGGACCGACCGCGTTCGCCTCGACCTGCCCTGCCCACTTCGTCACCGGCGCGTACAGGCGACCGTGGTCGACCACCTGGTGGGTGAAGAACGCCTGACGCGCCGTCTCGATCTGGCCGGAGATCGCAAGCAGCGGGACGCGGTCGAGATTGGCCGCCGCGACCCCGTTCAGGAGAGCGGTCGACCCGGGGCCGAGGGTCGACACGCACACGCCGAGGCGACCGGTGGCCATCGCCTGCGCTTCCGCCATAAAGGCGGCCGTCCCCTCCCGGCGGGCCAGTACGACCTCGATGTCGAGTCGTCGGGCCTGCTCCATCAGTTCGATCGTGGGATCGCCGGGATAGGCAAACATGTGGCGGGCGCCCGCAGCGGCCACGTTCGCAGCAATCGCTTCTGCCGTATTGCGTTCAGCCGACACGGTGCCTCCAGTGCGTCTCAGGCCAAGGCCATCTGGAGAGCCGGACGCATGAGGTGCCCGCTTCCAGGCTCTGCGGTGACGACACCGTCCTCCATAATCGTCTTGCCCCGCAGGATGGTCATCAACGGGCGTCCCTTTGAAAGGAAGTCCTCGCATGGCATCCACCCGCACTGGTAATGGCTGTGCTCGGCCCGCAGCACCTCCTCGTGGTCCATGTCCAGGACCACAAGATCTGCGTCGGCTCCGACGGCGATCGAGCCCTTCTGCGGGGCGTAACCGGTCAGCTTCGCCGGGTTGGCGCAACACAGCTCGACCACTCGCTCGAGCGCCAGTCGCCCCGCATTGACCTCGGTCAGCATCAGACGGAGGTACTGCTCGATGAACGGGCTGCCCCCGGGGGCCGCGTACATGTCCGTCCAGCCGACCTCCTTCTCGTCCCGGGTGTGCGGCCCGTGGTCGCTCCCGATGACGTCGATCGTGCCGTCGACGATCGCCTCCCACATCGAAGGGTTGTCCTCCTCGGGCACCCAGAACCCGAGGGCGTACGGCCCGCGGCGTTCGATGTTGCTCCAGTCGTTGGTCACGAACATTGCGAACGGATTGGCCTCGGCGGTCACTTTTCGGCCGTCGTGCTTCGCCTGTCGGACCATACGGACGCCCTCCCGCGTGGATAGGTGCAATACGTGCAAGCGAGTGCCCACCGAGCGCTGGAACTCGAGGATGGAGGCGATCGCGGTGTTCAGCACGACCCCGTCGCCCCCCCTGAGAGCCCGGGCGTACGAGCGGAAGTCCGTTCCCCACTGCTCGCGAGACCGTGCCACCCACAGCTCGTAGAGATCCTGGTCGTGCGGGTGGATGTACAAAGGCAAGCCGGTCTTGGCGACCTCTTCAAATATACGGTAGAGCACCGCATGGTTGGTGACCGAGGTGCCGGGCGGGTGGGGATAGTCCCTCCCGATGTCCCGCATCATCCATACCTTGAAGGCGGTAGCGCCGCCCTCTGCCAGCTCGGCGATGTTCTCGGGTACCACACCGGAGGCGTTGTGACCGAAGTCCACCACCGCCTTCGACTGGGCATTTTCGAGGTGCTTGGCCAGGCGCTCGGCCGTCGTGGTCGGAGGGTCGACGTTGGGCATGTCGAAGACGGTGGTAACCCCGCCCGCGGCGGCGGCCACCGTGCCGTGGAAGTAATCCTCCTTGTGGGTGTAGCCC
>JBOGGF010000005.1:0-6335 GCA_050743965.1 Acidimicrobiales bacterium | reverse complement strand
GACCCGGCCGGCAGCACCCCCGGGCCGCGCCCGCGCGGCGAGAGTGTCGAGGCGAGAGGTGAGGAGCACATGATCAGGAACACGTGGTACGCGGTCGGGCTCTCGGGCGAGCTGGTGACGGCGCGGCTGTCGGGGATGACGGTGGCGGGCCGGCCGATGGTGGCGTGGCGGGACCGGGACGGTGGCGTCCACGTCCTCGACGGCCGCTGCGCCCACAAGCGGTTCCCGCTCGCCAAGGGCCGGCTGCTCGACGACGGCAGCCTCGAGTGCGCCTACCACGGCTTCCGCTACGACGGCTGTGGTCGCTGCGTCGGCATCCCCGCCCTGGAGGGCACGGCGGCGCGCTTCGACCGGATGGGCGGCGTCCGGGCCTACCCCGCCGTCGACCAGGACGGTGTCGTGTGGGTGTGGCCGGGGGACGACGTCCCCGTCGGCGGGCCGCCGGCGACGCCCGAGATCGGCGGCGCCGGCTGGGACGCCGAGGTGTGGGGCCCGTGCACGGTACGGGCGGCCGCCCGTCTGCTGGTCGAGAACCTCTTCGACCTGACGCACTTCTATCCCCTGCACGCCGGCAACATCGGGACCTATGCCGACGCTTCGGTGGCGGTGGAGACCGAGCGCTCGCCCGACGGTAACCCACCCCTGCTCGGCACCACCCGGCGGCGCGAGCGCTTCCGCTTCGGCCAGATGAAGGCCGACTGGTTCGGGGTCGAGGTCGGCGACAACATTGCCACCCACCAGATGGTCGTGCCGGGGCTGTTCCGGGTGGTCGAGCGGGTGGCGCCTCCGGAGGAGCTGGGCACCGACGCCGAGCGCCGCTTCGTCCTTTACCACACGATCACCCCGGTCGACGAGACCAGCCTGGTGTGGCGCCGGGTGGTGTGCTCGCCCCGGGAGCCGGGGGGCGCGCTGCCCGACCGGTCCCTGGCGGCCCGGGTGACGGCCGACTGCGTCCAGGTGGCGGAGGAGGACCGCTGGGCCCTCGAGGCCCAGCAGGAGATGTTCGCCTATCCCGACGACGGGTTCGCCGAGGTGCACATCAAGAGCGACGCGCCCGTGCTGGCGGCGCGGCGCCTCCTCGACGACTTCGAGTCGACGGAGCAGGTGGCAACGGCGGGGATGCGCTGATGGCGCCGGACCGCTTCGACCAGTGGTTCATGTACTTCCCCGGCAGCTACCGGTGGTCTGCCGCGCTCACCCTCGTGCTCGGCTCGGCACCGTACGGCGGGGCCGAGCTGGGAGAGGTGGACGCCGTCGGCCGCCAGCTGCTCGACCGGGTGGGCGACGACGAGGCCTGGTTCGCCGCCTGGGCCGGAATGGGTGACGCCGTGCGCCGAACGGCCGAGGACGCCGCCGCCGCCGGCCGGTCCCTCACCGCCGCCGCCGGCTTCCTCCGGGCCAGCAGCTATTACCACATCGGCGAGCGCTTCCAGCTGCCCAAGGACGAGGCCGCGCTGGACGCCTACCGCAAGGGGGTCGACTCCTTCGGCCGGTATGCCGCCCTGGTCGACGGTCCCCGGGTCGAGCGGGTCGAGGTGCCCTTCGAGGGCACCAGCTTGCCTGCCTACCTGACGCTCCCTGAGCGGGGCGAGAGTCCATTCCCGTGCGTGGTGTACTTCGACGGCCTCGACATCACCAAGGAGCTCCAGTTCGTACGGGGTGTCGACGAGCTGCGGCGGCGCGGCGTCGGCTGCCTGGTGGTGGACGGCCCGGGGAACGGCGAGTCGATCCGCTTCCGCGGGCTGCCCCTGCGACCGGACTACGAGGCGGCCGGGTCGGCCGCCCTCGACTACCTGGCCGGCCGGCCCGAGGTCGACCCCGCCCGCGTCGGGGTCATGGGCATCAGTCTCGGCGGCTACTACGCCGCCCGCTGCGCCAGCCGGGAGCCCCGGTTCGCCGCCTGCGTGTGCTGGGGTGGCATCTGGGACTACCACGCCACGTGGCAGCGCCGGATCGCCGAGGCCTTCGGCGGGGCGATGTCGGTCGCCGGCGACCACATCTGCTGGGTCCTCGGCTGCGACACCTTCGACGAGGCGCTCGACCTGCTCGGTGCCTACGCCCTCGACGGGGTGGTCCAGGACATGCGCTGCCCGTACCTCCTCCTCCATGGGGCGAGGGACGAGCAGATCCCGCTGGCCGACGCCGAAGCGGTGCTCGCCGCCGTCGGCTCGGCCGACAAGGAGCTACGGGTCTTCGACGAGCGCACCGGCGGGGCGACCCACTGCCAGAACGACCGGCTGACGGCCGGGACGGTGGCCTGGGCCGACTGGTTCGCCGATCGGCTCGCCGCCGCCGGGGGCTGAGGCGCGCCGGTGGGAGCCGCCGCGCCGGGCCGGAGGCGCGGCGGGCGGTCTCCAACTGTCGTCCAGCAGGTGATTGCGATACTATGATGATTGGCGGGCCGGAGCCGACGCGCTGTCGGCGCGGGTACCGCCGCCAGTACTTCCGAAGGAGCCGAGCGCTGGCGCGTGCCAGCCCGAGAGGAGAGCGACCGATGAGCGTCGACGTGCACAATCACGTCATGCCCTCCGAGGTGCTGGAGCTGCTGCGCGCAGAGCCCGCCTACGGCGTCGACATCGACGAGCACTACCACTGGAGCGGCGCCCACCACGTGCCGTTCGCCGTCGCCGAGTCGTTCTATGACCCCGCGGCCAAGCTCGCCTACATGGACGAGCGCAAGGTGACGGCCGCGGTCGCCTCGGCGCCCCCGCCGCTGTTCTTCTACGAGGTGGACACGGCTGCCGGCGAGCGCCTGTGCCAGGCGACCAACGAGGGCCTCGTCCGGTTCTGCGAGCACAGTCCCGAGCGCCTGCACTGGCTGGCCAACCTGCCGATGCAGGACCCCGACGCAGCCGCCGCGGCCTACAGGGCGGCGGTACGCGACGGCGCCATCGGCGCCGCCATCGGCACCTCGATCGCCGGGCGTCGCCTCGACACGCCGGAGTTCGAGCCGTTCTGGGCGGCGGCGACAGCCCTGGGCCTGCCCGTCCTCGTCCACCCTGGCTGGAACGAGCCCCACGCCGCCCTGGAGCCGTACTACCTGCAGAACGCCATCGGGAACCCGCTCGAGACCACCGTCATGGTCGAGCGGATGATCTGCGCCGGCGTCCTGGCCCGGCACCGCAATGTCCGGCTCATCCTCCTCCACGGCGGCGGCTACGTGCCCTACCAGGCCGGCCGGCTGGCCCACGCCTGCTCCGTGCGGCCGGAGATCACCATCGCCGTCAACGACGTGTGGGACGCCTTCGGCCAGCTGTACTTCGACACCATCACCCACGACACCGCCGCCCTGCGTTACCTGGTGGAGCGGGTCGGGGCCGACCGGGTGGTGCTCGGCACCGACATGCCCTTCGACATGTCGCTCGACCGGCCGATGGAGGCCCTGGCCGAGGCGCTCGACGCCGACACGGCGGCCGCGGTGGCGGACGCCAACCCGGCGAAGCTGTTCGGCCTCGAGCGCCGCTGAGCGCGCCCCGGGCCGCCATGCGTGCCGCCGTCCTGGAGGCCCCCGGCCAGCTGGTCGTGCGCGAGCTCGCCGTGGCGCGCCGTGACGACCTCGCCGAGGTCCGGGTGGAGCAGGCCGGGGTCTGCGGCACCGACCGCAAGGTCGTCGACGGGAGCATGCCCTCGGCGCTGCCCCGGGTGATCGGGCACGAGCTGGTGGGCAGGCTGGTCGCCGACGCCCCCGCGGTGGAGGGGGGACCGTCGCTGGCGGCGGGCACCCGGGTGCTCGTCGACCCGAGCATGTGGTGCGGCCGGTGCGACACCTGCCGGCGCGGCCTCGTCCACCTGTGCCCGTCGGGCGGCCTAATGGGCCGCGACGTCGACGGGGGGCTGGCCGAGCTCGTCGCCGTGCCGGCGGAGCGGCTGCACGTCGTGCCCGAGTCGGTCGGGATGGACGACGCCGCCCTGCTGCAGGTGCTGGGCACCTGCGTGCACGCCCAGCGCCAGGTCGACGTCTTCCCGGTGGACCACGCCGTGGTCGTCGGCCTCGGCGTCTCCGGCCTCCTCCACGTCCAGCTGTTGCGGGCCCGGGGGGCCCGGACGGTGGTGGGCGTCGGCCGCTCGGCGTCGAAGCGGGAGCTGGCCGAGCAGCTCGGCGCCACCGTCACCTGCACCCCCGACGAGGCACCGGGGATGGTGGCCGAGCTGACCGGCGGCAACGGCGCCGGCGTGGTGGTCGAGGCGGCGGGGGTCGGTGCCACGGTGTCGCTGGCGGTGGAGCTGGCCGGGTTCGGCGCCACGGTGGTGATCTTCGGGACGGTGGTGGGCGGCGAGCACCCGCTGCCGTTCTACGACCTCTACCGCAAGGAGCTGACGCTGGTGAACCCGCGTGCCGCGGTGGGGCGCGACTACGACGACGCCATCGCCGTGGTGGTGTCGGGCGCCGTCCGGGGTGCGCCGCTGGTGACCGAGCGCCTGCCGATGACCGACGCACCCGGCGTGCTCGCCGGCTGGTACGACAAGCCCGGCCGATTGAAGGTGGTGTTCGAGCCGTGACCCCCGGCCGAGGGACAGGAGGATCCTGATGGACCAGTTCAAAGTGGTGCTTACCGACCAGGTGTTCCCGGACACCGACATCGAGCAGGACATCTTCTCGCGGGCCGGCGGGACCCTCGAGGTGGCGAGCGGTGACCGTGAGGCTGTGCTGGCGGCGGCGGCCGAGGCCGACGCCGTGCTGACCACCTACTTCCCCCTGCCCAAAGAGGACATCGACCGCCTCGAGCGGGTCCGCATCATCGCCCGCTACGGCATCGGCGTGGACAACGTGGACATCGCCGCGGCGGCAGCGCGCGACATCGTCGTCACCAACGTGCCCGACTACTGCGTCGAGGAGGTCGGCACCCATGCCCTCGCCATGGCGCTGGCCCTCCTGCGCAAGTTCCCGGCCGGCCACGCCGAGATCCTCGCCGGCGGCTGGGGCGTCGGCAACCTCCGGCCGATGCTCCGCCCGTCCGAGGTGACCGTGGGCCTCGTGGGCTACGGCCGCATCGCCCGGCAGCTCGCCACCGGTGCCCGCGCCCTCGGGATGCGGATCATCGTCCACGACCCCTACCTCCAGCCGCCGCTCCAGGACGGCGCCGAGCTCATCGAGCTGGCGGACCTCCTGCGCCGGAGCGACGTGGTCTCGCTCCACGCCCCCCTCACCGACGGCACCCGGGGGATGATCGGGGCCGAGCAGCTGGCGACGATGAAGCCGACCGCCATCCTCGTCAACACCTCGCGTGGCCCGCTGGTCAAGCTGGCCGACCTCGTCGACGCGCTCAGGGCGGGGAAGATCGCCGGGGCCGGGCTCGACGTCTTCGAGACCGAACCGCCGGACCTGTCGCTCATCAAGGGCGTGCCCAACCTGCTGGCCACGCCCCACAGCGCCTTCTCCTCGGAGGCGGCGACCCGCGAGTCGCAGCAGAAGGCGGCGACGCAGATCGTGAAGGTGATGGCGGGGGAGCCGGTGGACTACCCCGTCCGCCCGATGGCCTGAGCGTGGGCCCTGTCGAGCTGGTCGACCTCGACGACGACCGGGCACGCCCCGAGCTCGTCGGGGCCAAGGCCGGGCGCCTGGCCCAGGCCCGCCGGCGCGGCCTGCCGGTGCTGCCCGGGTTCGTCGTGCTGCCCGAGCCGGGTAGCGACCTCGTGGCCGAGCTGCTCCCCGAGGTGGACCAGCGAGGGCCGCACGCCGTGTCCCTCTCGCTCATGGAGCGGGTGCCCGAGGACGTCGATCTCTCGGGGGCGGTGGCCGCGGCGGCGCGCGTGGGGCCCTCGCTCGTCGCCCGTTCCAGCTCGGTGGTCGAGGACGATCCTGTCTGGTCGGGCGCCTTCTCCTCCTTCCTCGACCTGCAGCCCGAGCAGGTCACCACGGCCGTCGCCGGCTGCTGGGCGTCGACGCTGACGCCCTCGGTGCTCGAGCTGTGCGAGCGGACGGGGCTCGAGCCGGCCGCCGTGTGCCCGGGCGTGCTGGTCCAGTCGATGGTCGAGCCGCAGGCGTCGGGCACGGCCACCTTCGCTCCCGGTGACGGGGGAGCGACCGAGATCGTGGCCGTTTGGGGCTCGCCGGCACCGCTCATGGCTGGTTGGGCCGAGGGGTGGCGGGCGAAGGTGGTCGGCGACGAGGTGTCCGGGCTGGCGGTGGAGGCCGGGGCCGGTGAGGCCGGGGCCGGGGTACGGCGGGAACGGCCGCTCGACCGGCCGTTCCCCGTCCAGTGGCTCCGGGGCGTGGCGGATCTCGCCCGCGACGCCTGCGAGGGCTCAGCGGCGGCGATCGAGTGGGCGGTGGTCGACGACCGCCCGGTGCTGCTGCAGGCCCGGCCGGCGGTGGCGCCGGGGGCGCGTGCGGC
>JBOGGF010000004.1:0-1507 GCA_050743965.1 Acidimicrobiales bacterium | reverse complement strand
GGCGGCTCCGGCGACGCCCACGCCGGCTTCACCGAGACATCCGCCCTCCTGGCCGTGCAGCCGTCCTCGGTCCGCCTCGAGGCGGCAGCCGCCGGGTGCACCTCCCCCCTCGGCGAGCTGATGGCGGTCCTCGTCGAGGCGGGCGTCGCGGCCGTCAGTGACAACGGCGTCCTCGGTGATCCCACCGGCGCCTCCCCCGCAGAGGGAAGGCGCATCCTCGACGGCTGGGCGGACGCGTTGGCCGTCGACCTGGACGGTTGGCCTTGACCGGCGTCGCGGTCGTCACCGGCGCGGCCCGTGGGATCGGGGCCGCCACCGCAAGGCTCCTGGCGGCCGACGGCTGGAACCTGGTGCTCGTCGACCGGTGCTCCGACGATCCCCACCTCCCCTACCGGCTCTCCTCCCGGGAGGACCTGGAGAGGATCGCCGAGGAGTGCGGCGGGGCGCAGCGGGCGGAGCCGGTGGTCGCAGACGTGCGGGACCAGCGCGCCCTCGACGCCGCCGTCGCCCTCGCCGTGGAGCGCTTCGGGGGGCTCGACGCTGCCCTGGCGATCGCCGGGGGCATCGCAGGTGGGGTCGAAGCGTGGAGGACGACCGACGAGATGTGGGCGACCATGATGGCCGTCAACCTCGAGGGAGCCTGGCGCCTCTCTCGGGCCGCGGTACCGGCCCTCCTCGAACGGCCGGCCCCGCGGGAGGGGCGCTTCGTCGCTGTGGCCTCCGCCGGGGGCACGGTCGGTCTGTACCACCTCGCCGCCTACAGCGCCGCCAAGCACGGCGTGGTGGGACTGGTCCGCAGCCTTGCCGCCGAGCTCGCGCCCCACGGCATCACGGCCAACGCTGTTGCACCGGGCTCGACCGAGGGAGCCATGCTGGACGCCACCGCCGCCGTGTACGGACTGCCCGGTCCGGGCGAGCTCGCCAGCCACCACATGCTGCCGCGGCTGCTCCAACCCTCCGAGCCCGCCGCCCTTGTGGCCTGGCTGTGCGGTGCCGCCAGCAGCGGGATCACCGGGGCGGTTCTGCCGGTCGACGCGGGTATGACGGCCCGCTGAGTGGCCGGAACCCTCTTCCCTGCCGAGCTGGGCCTCGTCCTCGACCCCACCGTGCGCCGGCCCAACCGGCAGCTCTTGATCGGCGGGGCCCCGATCCGGGTCTTCAGGTTGACGCCGGCGGGAGCCGACGTGGTCGACCGTTGGGTCTCGGGCGATCCGGTCGGACCGGGGGGCGGCGCCCGGGCGCTCGCTGCGCGCCTTGTGGACGCGGGTATCGCCAACCCGAGGCCGCGTCCAGGCGGGCCGCAACCGTCGGTTGCGGTGGTGGTACCCGTGCGCGACGATCCCGACGGTCTCGGCGCCACCTTGGCGTCGCTCGCCGTGACCGCCCCGGACGTGGCGGTGCTCGTCGTCGACGACGGGTCCGAGCCGCCGGTCGCCCGGCGGCCCGGTCGCGGGCGTGTCCGGCGGCTCCCGGTCGCCGGGGGGCCGGCAGCTGCCCGCAACCGCGG
>JBOGGF010000003.1:0-10634 GCA_050743965.1 Acidimicrobiales bacterium | reverse complement strand
GCTCCGGCCGGCCCCGGCCCGAGGCGAGCCAGCACCAGCACCCACTCGGGGGACACATTGATGCGCTGGAATCTCCCCGCCGCCGAGATCCCGACCACGTGGTTCAACGTGCTCCCCCACCTCAAAGAGCCGCTGCAGCCACCGCTCCACCCCGGCACGCGGCAGCCGGTCGGCCCCGACGACCTGGCCCCGCTCTTCCCCATGGCCCTGATCGCCCAGGAGGTCTCGGCCGAGCCCCACATCGACATCCCCGGCGAGGTCCTCGACGTGCTCCGGCTGTGGCGTCCCACGCCCCTGGTGCGGGCGACCCGGCTGGAGGCGGCGCTCGGCACCCCCGCCCGCATCTACTACAAGGACGAGTCCGTGTCGCCGGCCGGCTCCCACAAGCCCAACACCGCCGTGCCCCAGGCCTACTACAACAAGGCCGAGGGAATCACCCGCCTGACCACGGAGACTGGCGCCGGCCAGTGGGGCAGCGCCCTGGCCTTCGCCACCTCGGTGTTCGACCTCGAGTGCATGGTCTACATGGTGCGGGCCTCCTTCGAGCAGAAGCCGTACCGCCAGATGCTCATGGCGACGTGGGGGGCGGCGGTGGTGCCCTCACCAGTCGACGACCCCGGGCACCCCGGATCCCTCGGTTCCGCCATCAGCGACGCCGTACGCGACGCATTCGGCCGGGGCGACAGCCACTACTCGCTCGGCTCGGTGCTCAACCACGTGCTCCTCCACCAGACCGTGATCGGGCTGGAGGCCCGCCAGCAGCTCCAGCTGGCCGGCGAGCACCTGCCCGACGTCGTGATCGGCTCGTGCGGCGGGGGCTCGAACCTCGGCGGCATCAGCCTCCCGTTCGTCCCCGACGAGAGCGTCCGTCTGGTGGCGGTCGAGCCGTCCTCTTGCCCGACCCTCACCGTCGGTCGCTTCGACTACGACTTCGGCGACACGGCCGGCCTCACCCCGCTGCTGCCCATGTACACCCTCGGGCACGACTTCGTGCCGCCCCCCATCCACGCCGGCGGGCTGCGGTACCACGGGGACTCCCCCATCATCAGCTCGCTGGTCAAGGCCGGCCGGATGGAGGCCGTCGCCTACCCCCAGTCCAAGGTGTTCGAGGCGGCCCTCCAGTTCGCCCGGACCCAGGGCTCGGTCCCGGCCCCCGAGACGGGACACGCCATCCGGGCGGCCATCGACGAGGCGCTGGCGGCCAAGGAGGAGGGGGCCGAGCGGGTGATCCTCTTCAACTACTCGGGCCACGGCCTGCTCGACCTGTCGGCCTACGACGACTACCTGCACGACCGCCTGAGCGACTGACGCCCGCGGCCCAGCGGGTTCCGGACCAGTGAGACGGGTCCCGGGCTCACGGAAGGCGGAAGCCGCAAGCCCCGCCGACACAACGTTTGTCCGGGAGTGCCACGGGGGTAAATGGGGAACCTCATCGGACCAGTCCGGAGGCGGTCGCGGGTGTGGCGTCAGGCCACGCGGAAGGCAGCACGGAACGTGAGGGGGGCACCTGTGGCACGAGATCGCAGGCCGGCGGCCAGCGTACCGAGCCCGTGGGCCGGCGACGAGCCCCCGAGCCCGGACGTGGAGCCACGAGGAAGGTGCAGGTTCGTCCTCTCGCCGCCCCGCCACTTCCTCTTCCCCGGGCTCCTGCTGCTCCTCGCCGAACGCCCTCGGCACGGCTACCGGCTCCGTGAGGCGATCGCCGCACTCGGCCTCGGCCGGGCGGATCGTCCGAGCATCTACCGGGCCCTCGCCGAGCTGGAGCACGACGGGTTGGTCCTGGCGAGGTCCGAGGCGCCGAAGGCCGGTTCCACACGGCGGGTCTACGCGGTGACGCCCGCGGGCGAGCAGGCGCTCGAGGCGTGGATGTCGATCGTCGCCGAGGAGCGCAACAGCCTCGACCTCGTGCTCGAACGCTACTGGTACTGCAACGCGCGACGGCTGACGTCGATCACCACTGCAGCTTCCTCGAACGGCGACGGCACGACCGCCGAGCCCTCCGGGCGTCCCGACCGGTCCCGGACGCGCTATTCCGTGCGGCCGGCGCGGTCCAGCCTCATCATCGAGGCCCGGTCGAACGTCGGCCCGCTCGCCTTCACCACGGAGGCACTGACCGGTTGGATCGAGGCGGACCTGCGAGACGGGTTGCTGTCACGGGACAGCACCCCCGCGGCCCACCTCGACGTGCAGGTGACCCAGTTCGGCTCGGGGAACGCGCTCTACGACCGGGAGCTGCTGCGGCGGGTCGACGCGCGCAGGTACCCGACGGTATCGGTCGAACTGGGCCGGCTCGATCGCATCGGCGAAGGCAACTGCTACCGGGTGGCCGGTGACGTCACGTTCCACGGCCGGACCGAGCATCTCGAGGGTGTCATCACGGCCACCGTCTGCGAGCGCCGCCGGCTCAGCATCAAGCAACCCGGCACCACCGAGCGCACCATCGTGATCGCCGGCGAGCAGATGCTCGACATCCGCCGGTTCGACCTGTCGGTTCCGGCGATGCCGCTCTTCAAGATCTACCCTGACGTACGCCTCCATCTCCACCTCGAGGCCGACCAGCCAGCCCCTGCCGCCGAGGGCTGACGTACCGAGGGTTGACGTGCCGAGGGACGCAGCGAACGTGGCTCGCGTGCCCGACCCCGGTCAAGACGAGCGACCCATGGCCACCGCCGCCTCGCGGTGGAGGCGGCCGAAGTTGTAGTAGGCCGCGCAGGCGCCCTCCGACGACACCATGCAGGTGCCGATCGGGGTCTCCGGGGTACATGCCGTACCGAAGACCTTGCACTCCCAGGGCTTGATGACGCCCTTCAGCACCTCGCCGCACTGGCACGCCTTGGGATCGGCGACGCGTACCCCTGGGATGTCGAACACCTTTTCGGCGTCCCAGGCGGCGAGCGCCGGGGCCAACTTGAGCGCGCTCTGGGCGATGAAGCCGAGCCCGCGCCATTCGAAGTGCGGCCGGAGCTCGAACACCTCGGCCATGACCTCCAGCGCCTTCGGGTTCCCCTCGTCGCGCACGCACCTCGTGTACTGGTTCTCGACGCAGCACCGACCGTCGCGGATCTGGCCCAGGAGCATCGCCACCGCCTCGAGGATGTCGAGGGGTTCGAAGCCCGCCGTCACGAGCGGCTTTCCGTAGTCGGCCGGGACGAAGCGGTAGGGGCGGTTGCCCACGACCGTCGACACGTGGCCCGGTCCGAGGAACCCGTCGAGACGGAGGTCGGGCGAGTCGAGGATCGCCTTGATGGGCGGCACGATCGTGACGTGATTGCAGAAGACGCTGAAGTTCGTGATCCCCTCGGCTCTGGCCTTGAGGAGCGTGAGGGCCGTCGACGGCGCCGTCGTCTCGAACCCGACGGCGAAGAACACGACTCGGTGATCGGGCTCTTCACGAGCGATGCGCAGTGCGTCGAGGGGCGAGTAGACGAACCGCACGTCTGCGCCGCGGGCCTTTGCCTCCAGGAGGTTGCCCCTGCTCCCGGGCACCCGCATCATGTCACCGAACGACGTGAACACCACCCCCGGCTCACCGGCGACCGCGATGGCGTCATCGACCCGGCCCATGGGGATCACGCACACGGGGCAGCCCGGCCCGTGCACCAGCTCCACCGACTCGGGGAGCGCGTGCTCGATGCCGTGGCGGTAGATCGTGTGCGTGTGGCCCCCGCACACCTCCATGAACTTGAACTGCCCGTCGCCGGCCAGCATGGTGATGCGCTCGATCAGCGCCCGCGCCGCCACCGGGTCCCGGTACTCCTCGACGAACCTCACGCCGCTCTGAGCTCCGTCTCGCTGCCCCCGGCGGCCAAACGCTCGGCCATCGTCCCGGCGCCCTGGCGAACCAGGTCGCGTGCAACGCTCACCATGCCGACTGCGATGTCCTTGATCTCCTCCGACGACGAGATCGTGCGCCAGGCTTCCTCCAGCTCATCCAGGCCGTCGCGCCCGGCCCGAGTGCCGAAGAGATAGCCCAAAGCGAAGCCCAGGATCGCTCCCATGATCACGCACCTCCTGAAGTTGCCCGCGTTCGAGTCGGTCGCTGTCGCCAACTGTCGTCCATCTGGGACCGGCGGAGCGCGTCCACCTCGTCGACGTAGGCCTGACCCATGAGACGGAGGCCCTCCATCGCACGGGCCGCCTCCTCCTCGTCGATCTTGGTCATGGCGAAGCCCACGTGGATCAGCACCCAATCGCCGATCGCCAACCCCTCGTCCTCCAGGAGCCCGATGTTGATCACGCGGCGGACCCCCGCCACGTCGACCTTGGCCAAGTGCTCGTTGTCGTCGACGAGGGCGACCAGCTGGCCGGGAATGCCGAGGCACATGCGTATCCTCCTCTCAGCCCGGGGTGGCAGGCATCGGAGCCGGCTGGTACTCGATCGACTCGAGCACCAGCTCGTCGCCGCCGACCAGTTCGAGGTCGACCCCGCCGCAACCGGAACAGCCAGTGGGGAGCTCCTCGCCCTCGGACTCCTCGCCGCAACCGGAACATCGCGCGCGGATCGGCACCAGCACCAGCTCGGCGGACGCTCCCTCGACGACGCCGCCGGCGGCGGCAATGGCGAACGACTGGTCGAACGCCTCGGGGTGGACATGATGCAGGAGGCCCACCCGCACCGTCACCGCCGCGACAGGACGGTCACCGGCACGCCGCTCCACCGCCGCCACGATGTCCGCGCACAGTCCGAGCTCGTGCATCAGGACCCCTCCTCGCGGGCCACGAACGCCACCTTGACGTCCACGTCGGGGTAGACCCGTAACGTGAGGATGCGGGGCGGCTCCATGCCGAAGTCGCGCACGTCGAAGGTGTGACTTCCCTCGATCCGCAGCGACCGGTCCTCGGACATCGACAGAGCCACCTCGCCCGTGGCAGGCCGGGACTCGCCACGGAAGGTCACGAGCCCGCTCACCGAGTAACGGCCCTGGTCGTTCTCCTTCATCGTGTCGATGTCCCCTGAGATGGTCGGGAACTGCCTGGCGTTGATCCGCCGACGCATCTCCCGGTCGTAGAGGGCGTTGCCGGACGAGAGGTTCGCCACGTCGAGCTCGACGTGGGCCCGCACGGGGACGGTCGGGTTGACGCGGCCTCCGCCCTGCACGTCGGCCTCGAACCACCCCGTCACGCCGGTCACCTCCGAGTGGATCGGATGCAGGCTCGAACGTGCGTCGATCCACACCCGGGAGCGCTGCGGGTCGATGGCGAAGCGCGTCATCCCCTCACATCTCTCGAAGTCTCAGGTAGCGGGCGAGGTCGGGCAGGGAGCGGATGACCAGGCCGGCAAGGCCGGCGAGGAGCAGGGACGTCAGCAGGCGGCGGATCATGACGGTGCCTCCTCGAAACCGGGGGTCGATACGGTGACGGTCAGGGGATCTTCGGCCCCGGCGAGCGAGGCGACGAGGTCACCGAGGGCACGACGGGCCGCCGGAACAGCGGCTGCCACCGGAGCCGAGAGCCCCATCCCCTCGGCAACCTGGGCCACCTCGCACCCGAGCACCAGCACCCGGCCGACCCTGGCACCGAGGTCGCCCGCCATGGCGAGGACCGCCGCCGGGTTCATGCCGTGGGCGTCCATCGCGGCCAGCGTGCCGCCGCCGATGTCCATACCGCCTCCATCGTCGAAAGTGGCGTCGGCAGTGGCGTCGGCAGTGGCGTCGGCAGTGGCGTCGGTGCCGGATGCGTGCTCGATGAGGGTGACCGTCCCCGGTGGGTCCCCGATGGAGACGGCGTCCACCAGGACGAGCACGTCGTAGCCGTCGAGTAGCTCGTAGGCGAGGTGCACGCCCCGGATCCCGAAGTCCGCGATCTTCACCGACGGCGGTTGATCGCCGCCGAGCATCTCCCTCACCACCTCGACACCGAACCCGTCGTCGCCGAGGAAGATGTTGCCGACGCCGGCGACCAGCACCCTCGGGCGTGTCCCGTCGGAGGCAGGCAACGGGGCCGGCGCGCCACCGTCGAGCACCTCCACCTCGTCGGGGGCGAAGAACAGGTACCGCCCGTGCCAGGCGTGGAGGTCGGCGTCGGGGTCGTCGACGACCACCGCCAGGTACGTCCCCCCAGCCACGTCGTGGAACACGCCGGCGACGGTCGCGGTCCGCCCGTCGACGAAGAGGTCCTGGGCGTCGGCACGGTGGCTCGGGCGGAGGCGAACCCGGGTGCCGTTGGCCACCGTGACGCCGGCGACGTCCACCGTGTCGGTCCACGGGTCGAACGTGGCGTCCACGTCGGGATCCCACCACGGTGTGCCCGATCCACCGCCGGCCTGCTCGCGGAGGCCGGGTGCCTCGACGGGCCGGAACGTGCCGTGCAGCCCATCGAGGGCGGTGGCGTCCATGGCGTCGCAGCGGTCGACGACGGCGGCCGCACGGCGGTCGGTGCCACGGGCCTCACGCTTCTCGTCGTCGGTCAGAGTCCGCACTCGCAGCGCCAGGATCTCGTCGATCTCGGTGGCGTCGTACATGTCACCGTGGCTCTCGGGCGCGACGGCGGGATGGTCGTAGAGGACGATGGGGGAGGCCAGCACCACGCCCCTGCCCACCAGGACCGGAAAGAGCCCGACGTTGGTGCAGCCGGCCACCGCCTCGGCTGCCCTGGGTGGCGGGTCCAGCGACGAGAGCGGCTCGGCGCGGTCGAACCCGACGAGGAGGTGGGCAGCGACCAACGAGCGGCGTAGCACCTCGTCGCGTGAGGCTCCCGGCCGGCTCCAGTCCGTGTCGTTGGCGAGCGTCAGCCCGACGCGCACCAGCCCCATCGGCCCGTCGACCGGGCTGACGTCCACTTCCACGCGGGCGCCGACCGGCTGGCGTCGCCGGGCGACCCGGGCGCCGGCCTTCTCGGCGCCACCGACCGCCTCGTCGGACTCGGCCGCCGCCAGGGCCATCCGACGGACCCGGGAGACCGGCTCATCACCGTCGAAGTCGATGGCGACATCGCAGAGGTCCTCCTGCCACTCCACCGCCTCGTCGAACGAGGTCCACGACTCGTCGCCCTCGTCGTAGCGGGCGACCGGCACCAGGCCGCCGTCCCGTACCTCGCGGACCTCGCGCTGCTGGACGTGGAGCCCGCGCACGCGCAGGTGGAGCTGTGCACCGGGTCGGACCTCCACGACGATCTCGGCACGAGCAGAGGAAGGCTCGCTCGCCGTCGACGCCATCGACCGCGGCACGAGGACACCGAACTGCCAGCGGAACTGGTTCTTCGCCGCCGATGCCCGGTACGGGTAGAGGACATAGCCCTCGTAGCAGACGGCGTCGGCCACGGACCGCGCTGGCCCGAACCGCAGGTCGAGGTCGCGCGAGGTCGTCGCCATCAGTCGTCCTCCCCCGCCTGCTTGAGGAGCGACGCGAACGCCTGCTCCCAGGTGGCCGACGCCTGCTCGGTCCGGTAGCGGCGCAACCGGTCGATCGTCGCCCGTCCGAGGCGGATCCAGCCCTGGTCGGGGAAGTACCGGTCCATCATCTCCCGCCACAACTGCACCGGCAGTGTGGTGCGGGCCTCGACGTGCCAGGCGATCGGCTCGGCACAGAACCCCGACTCGCCCGGGGTGAAGACCACCCCGTTGAAGAGGATGGTGAGGGGCACGGCACCCCCGGCCAATCCGTGCAGGTACTGCGACGCCGCCACCTCGAAGTCGTACGTGCACGACATCGGCACCTCTGCCACGGTCTCGGTCGTGAAGCCGGCGACCATGGCGTCGAGATGGGTCCACAGGAAGGGATGGAGCGACGCGCCCCACTGGCCTGGCGGACCGAACAGGGTGAGCAGGCGGTCCTGCTCCCCCGCGTCGTAGTGCCGGCGCCCAGGTTCGATGCGTACCTGGGCCCGGAGGGCCAGGGCGTGGACCCGCACACCCTCGGGCACGACGACGCGCCACGACCACACGAGGGTCGGCACTGCAGCGTGGGGCTCGACCCGCACCCCGGCCACCTCGATCGCCAGCTCGGTCACCGGCCCGACCCCGGTACAGGGTGCCCCCGCTCAGCCAAGCCGGCGAAGAAATCGCTCATGGCCCGCCGCGCCTCGCTGCCGCCGTCGAACCCCCGCCACAGGGCGCGCAAGCGGCCGACCAGCTCGTAGCAGGCGTCGATGGGCACCAGATAGCACTCGGCCGACGTCGCCCCGTCTGCGGGCATCCGCACCAGCGCCGCCTCGACGTCCGGCTCGATCGTCCCGAGGACGGGGTTGGCCGCCACCACCTCGTCCCAGGTGTCGAGGGGCAGGAGGCACTCGGTGGCGCCGGCGGGGCTGGGGAAGAAAGCGTCGACGTTGCCCCGCTCGGAGTTGGTGAAGAAGAACGCCACCGACACCGGGATCTGCAACGAGTCCCACTGGACCGAAGAGAGCGCGAAGTCCTCGACGACCTGGTAGCGGTCGGGCACGGTACGCAGGTGCCCGCTGCCGGAGCCCGGATTGGCGAACAGCAGGTTGCACGGTCGGCACGTGCAGACGAGCGTCCGCTGCCGCAGGTCGACCAGGTGGCGGTGGTCGTCGTCGATCGGCTCCGCGCACAGGCCGCACCGCTCGAGGGGCGTCGGGCCGCCACCCTGAGCGACATCGGACTGAGCGACATCGGACTGAGCGCCGGGCACCGTCTGCGCCCGGCTCAGGGCCCGCACGTCGGCCAGGGCCCGCAGCGGTCCGACCGAGACGGTCACCGGGCTCCCCCGGCGCCTGCCCTGGTGCGCCCGATCGCCACGGGCGAGGATGGCGGGGGCCCGGGAGGCGCCGGTTCCGGCGATACGGGAGCCGCGACGTTGACCGAGATGTCCACGGTCGCCTCGGGGGCAGGGTCACCCACCTCCCGGCGCACCGTCTCGGCCCATCGGTCCCGTGTCGCCGGCCGGGAGCCGGCGGGCCCTTCGACCCGCACGCGCACCTCGAGCTCCTCGGCGTCTATCCGCACCAGGCGCAGCCGAGCACCGAACGGGCGCAAGGCAGCGCCGGCCGCAGTCAGTCCGGCCCGTACCCGCTCCTCGAACGGCTCGGGATGCAGGCCGTGGAGCACGAGAAGGCTGCCGACCAGCTCGTCCCGGGCGAGCCGGGCCACGAGGTCCGGATCGGCACCGGCGACGACCCGCGCCAGCCCGCCACCGTAGAGGTCCGTGAGGCAACGCACCAGCTCGACGACCTGTTCCCACTCCCGTTCGCCGAGAGTGGTCCGTAGCTCCTCGAGCAGCGAGTCGACCCTGGTGGCTGCGGCGTCCAGGCTGGGCACGTCCACCTCAGTCGAGCGACGGTGCTGCGGTCGGGGAATGGAGCTTCTTGAGCGTCTTCCCCTTGCCGAGGTACATGTGGACGCCGCACGGCAGGCACGGGTCGAAGCTGCGGACGGCCCGCATGATGTCGATGCCCTTGAAGCGGTCGGGAGGGTTCTCTTCGAAGATCGGGGTGTTCATCACCGCGTCCTCGTAGGGCCCGACCGTGCCGTAGGTGTCGCGGGGGCTGGCGTTCCACGGCGTCGGCGGGTAGGGGTGGTAGTTGGTGATCTTGCCGCCCTCGATCACCATGTGGTGCGACAGCACGCCACGCACCGCTTCGGTGAACCCGCATCCGATGCCCTCGTCGGGAACCTCGAAGCGCTCCCACGTCTTGGTATGGCCGGCGCGGACCTCCTCCAGCGCCCTCTCGGCAAAGTGGAGGGCGCAGGCTGCGGCATAGGCCTGGAAGTAGGTGCGCGCCCGGTCGCGCTCGATGGCGTTGGACCACTGAGGGATCTTCCATTCGAAGCTGACCTCGGGCTTGAGCGCGGTACGCGGCAGGTTGATCTCCACGCTGTGTCCCGTCGCCTTCACGTAGCCGATGTCGACCAGCCCGGAGAGCGCCGTCGACCAGAGTCGGGCGATTGGCCCGCCGCCGGTGTCGAGCGCCAAGTGGTCGGTGCCGTCGAACCAGCGAGGCGACATGACCCAGCTGTACTTGTCGTCGAAGTCGCGCTTCTGGGGCTGGGGCAGGGTGTGCTGGTTCCACGGGTGGTTCCGGTCGACCGGATTGCCGAGCGGATCGCGGGTGACGAAGAGCTTCTCGCCCTCCCAGCTGTCGTAGAAGGAGCTCCCGAGGAGGATCCGGATGCCGAGATTTATGTCGACGAGGTCGTTGGTGACGAGCTTTCCGTCGACCACCACGCCGGGGGTGACGAACATCCTCCGTCCCCAGTCCGTCATGTCGCGGTAGTTGAAATTGCACACCTCGGGATCCTGGAAGCTGCCCCAGCACCCGAGCAGCACGCGCCGCCGGCCGACCTCCTCGTACCCGGGAAGTGCCTGATAGAAGAAGTCGAAGAGGTCGTCGTGGAGGGGCACCACCCGCTTCATGAACTCGACGTAGCGCATCAGCCGGCTCAGGTAGTCCGTGAACAGCTGCACCGTCGCCACGGTCCCCACCCCGCCCGGGTACAGCGTCGAGGGGTGGACGTGCCGGCCCTCCATGAGGCAGAACATCTCACGGGTCAACCGGCTCATCTGCAGCGCCTCGCGGTAGAACTCGCCGGAGAAGGGGTTGAGGGACCGCATGATGTCGCCGATGGTGCGGTAGCCGTGCTCGGCGGCGTGCGGGGACTCCGTGTGGTTGGCTGCCTCGAGGACCCCGGGATTGGTCTCGGCCACCATCTTCTCGCAGAAGTCCACCCCGACCAGGTT
>JBOGGF010000002.1:0-1876 GCA_050743965.1 Acidimicrobiales bacterium | reverse complement strand
GGCCATGCCGACGATCGGGGCGTTGAGGTGCGACCCACCCATCGAGCCGGAGAACCCGGCGTTGCCGAAGGTGAAGATCCCCCCGTCCGAGGCCACGAGCCAGTAGCCCTTTCCTGTCGGCATGGCGGCCATGCCGACGATCGGGGCGTTGAGGTGCGACCCACCCATCGAGCCGGAGAACCCGGCGTTGCCGAAGGTGAAGATCCCCCCGTCGGAAGCGACCTCCCAGTAGCCCGTGCCACTAAGGGTCGCAGCCATGCCGACCACCGGGGAGTTGAGGGTCCGACCGCCCATGGACCCATAGGACGTGGCATTGCCGAACGGGTGGACCGCGCCGACCGAGTCAACTCCTTTCTGAGCAGCCGACACGGGAGCCTGGCTGATGCTTGCCCCGAGGGCGACCGTCGTCGCGACCAACCAGCAACGAACCAACCTCCGACGCTTGCCTCGTGCTTCCCTCGCGCATTGCAAGCTACGATGCGCCAGCTCCATTGATTACCCTCCGCCGTCCCTAGCAACGTTAGTCGACGGCTGCAGATGTAGCGGATTTCCTGACGCAATTGTCAATGGATTTGCCCTGCAAATGTACGTCGGCATCCTCGCATCCCTGCCAGCGCAGGGTGTTCATGGACGACTTCGATGTTCTGCTGAGGGGGTGGCGGGTGCGCGAGGCGCCCGGCTCCTACAAGCCGCCGCGCCGATGGGGCTCGAGACCGGGCAGGCAGCCTGGTCGACGGGCGCGGGCCTGTCCACGACGTGTCCGCAGCGCCCCGGCGACCGGCTTGGCGAGGGGACGACGTCCGCCTCTTCGGGAGCGTGGCGCCGAGGCGCCCGTGGGTGTGCCCGCAGTCTCTTGCGCGCCAACTCGTGCGTTATCTTGCAGTCCGGGGCCGCTAGCTCATCGGGAAGAGCAGGAGACTTTTAATCTCAAGGTGCCGGGATCGAGACCCGGGCGGCCCACCGTGGCAAGCGGCGATGCGTCGTCATCCGTCGACCTCGACGTCGACGGCCGACCGGTGACGGTGACGCGCCCGGACAAGGTGTTCTTCACGGCCTGCGGCGCGACGAAGCTCGACCTCGTCGACTACTACCTCTCGGTGGGCGAGGCCGCCCTCCAGTGCGTACGGGATCGCCCGATGGTCCTGAAGCGCTACCCGGGTGGTGTAGGTGGCTCCTGGTTCTTCCAGAAACGGGTGCCGGCCAAGCGGCCGGAGTGGCTGCAGTCGGTCGTCGTGCACTTCCCCAGTGGCCGCACGGCCGAAGAGCTGTGCCCGGCCGACCTCGCCCACCTCGTGTGGGCGGTGAACCTGGGCTGTATCGACCTCAATCCCTGGGCCGTCCGCCGGAACGATCTCGACCACCCCGACGAGCTCCGGGTGGACCTCGACCCACAGCCCGGTGTCGACTTCGCCGCTGTCCGCCAAGTGACGCTGCTCGTCCGCGAGCTCCTCGACGATCATGGCCTCGCCGGCTTCCCCAAGACCTCGGGCTCCCGGGGCATGCACGTCGTCGTGCCCATCGTGCCCCGCTACGGGTTCACGGACGTACGGCGGGCCGCGCTGGCGCTGGCTCGCCGGCTGGAGCGTCGCCGTCCCGATTTGGCCACGGCGGCGTGGTGGAAGCTCGACCGGGGCAGCCGCGTCTTCGTCGACTACAACCAGAACGCCCGCGACCGCACCGTCGCCTCCGCCTACTCGGTCCGGCCGCGTCCCGCCGCGACCGTGTCCTGCCCGCTCGCCTGGGAGGAGGTGGCGCAGGTGGAGCCCCGGGACCTCACCCTGGCGACGGTGCCGGAGCGTTTCCGCACCCTGGGCGACCCGGGCGCCGGCATCGACGACCACCGGGGGCGGCTCGACCACCTGTTGGAGCGGGCGGA
>JBOGGF010000001.1:0-8185 GCA_050743965.1 Acidimicrobiales bacterium | reverse complement strand
GTGGCGGGCGACGGCCGGCATCACGACGTGCTCGACGTCTCCCGTGGCCGCATCGTCGACCGTGACGGCCCAGTGCCCCCCTGCCCGGGGGGCGGACTGACCGCTACGAACGAATCCGGGGCGGTCACCGGCGGAAACGGTGCCGCCGTCAATGAACGGACCGCTGCGATCGAGGCGCGGGCGTCACTCGACGGGCTCTGTGCCATCCCGACCAAGGCTGCTGCGACAGCCAGCGTCGCCAAGAGACCGAGCAGCCGGTGGCTCAGGCGTGCGCCGTGACCATACTGGGGCGGACTCGAGAACGGAGGTCCCAGCCTCCGTCCCCGCCCGCTTGGCGGTGAGCTCCCGGTGGTCTCGACGTCGTCGAATGTAGCAGTTGCGAGCCGGTTGCCGATACCGTCCGATGGTTCCCTGCGCTCGGGGGCGTCGACCTCGACAAACCCGCGCTATCCGGGCGCAGAGGGGGCTGCGTCGCCCGATGGGTGACGCCCGCCACCTTTGTGGCCGGCGGGGGCGTGATCGTCGCCAGCGGCTGCGGCACCGTCGTTCGCATTCAGCGGTCCATCGCCCGGCACAACCGGACGAGCAACTCGTCGCCGGCGGCGGTGGCGAACCATTCGCCGTGCCCGACGAAGTAGTTGTCGTAGGCGAGGCGGGCGTAGTCGGGGGCACCGACGACGGCGGCGAAGTACTCCACTTCGGAGAGGGCGTACTCGACGTGGGCGACCCGCACGGCATCGGGCATGGCTGCCCGCTCGGCGTCGACGAGGCGCCGCTCGTCGCAGTAGCCAGCGAGCAGCGCGTCGAGGGCGGCGAAGTCGGCCCGCACGACACCGGTCCCGCCCACGGCGAGCCAGTCGACGACCGCCCGCTCCACGGCGACCGCCAGGTCGTGCACCGCCGCCGTTCGGTTGGCGAGCCCGAGGTCGAGCACCGCGGCCACCTCGCCCGTCGTCCCGGCTGCGGTCCACGTGAGGTTGGACGGGTGCCAGTCACCGTGACCCCACTGGGACCCGCAGGCGGCCAGGAGGGGCGCCAACCGCTCGATCGCCGGAAGGTGCCAGCGGGTGAAGTCGCGGCGCACCGTCTGCCGGTCGACGGCGGCTGCGAGGGCCGGCCGGGCGGTGAGGAACCGGTCGAGGGCCGCCAGCGGGTCGGGGGCGGCGACAACGGCCGTCGACACGACCAGCGGCCCCGGCGGACGGGCGGGCGCCGCGAATTTCGCTGCTGCCCGGTGGAAGCGGGCGAGGGCTCGACCGGCGGCCTCGGCATGTGCCGGGCACGCATACGGATGCCACGACGGCACATCGCGGTAGAGGTCGATCCCGGCCGCGACGCCGTGGACCTCGTAGCGCCACCGCCCCTCGACGACCACCGTCGTCCCGTCATCATTCGTGAGGATCGGCGGCACCGGCACGCCGCCGGCGCGTAGCGTGACGGCCAGGGCGTGCTCGACCGCGAGGTCACCGGTGCTGCGCACCGCCCGGTGCTGGCGCTTCATGAAAACGCTTCGGCACCGTCCGCCACGTGCCGTCACGTCCACTACGGCGGCCGCCGACATCGGGCGCGGGCTGCGCCACCGGATCCGCGCGGTCGCCGCCCCGGCCGGGTCGAGGGCGACGCGGTAACGACCGAGGACGCGACGCACCTCCTCCGCGCGTAGCGGCGCCCAGGTCGGCGCCTCTACCTTCCGGCCCATGCCGTGGACGAGGTGGTCCGAAGGGTCATGGCCGGCTGCCGCCTCGGGCGGCCAAGAGGACTGTGTCGGTCGAGGTGTGGCGCTCACCCGGCTGCCGGCACCGACGGTCGGCCGCCGCGCCGGTGGACGGTTCGCCACCCGCGGCGTGCCGCCAGGCCCACCGCAGTCAGCGCGGCCGCCACCACGAACGAACCGATGGACGCCGACATCCACCCGGCCGGGTGGAAGCCGAGGGCCGAGTCGACGGTCGCCCAGCCGTGCGCCCACCACGACACGTAACCGGGATTGATGAGCTGGTAGACGACGAACCCGGCCGCCCACGGTGCCAGCATCGCCCAGCGCGTGGCGGATGCCGTCGACAGGTCCCGCCGGTGCCGGCCCCCGAAGAAGTCGACCAGGAAGACGGCGAAAAGGGGAACGAACACCGAGCCCAGCAGGGTGAGGAATGTCTCGTAGGCGGCGATGTCGACCCACAGGGCGCACACGGTCGCCACCGCCGCGACGCCAACCGCCAGCAACCGGCGGTCCCAGCGCGGACGAAGGTTCTGCACCGATACCGCCGTCGAGTACACGTCGGCGAACGACTGGTCGAGCTCCCGGGCGGCGAGCACGCCGAACGCCACAGCACCGGCGGGGACGGCGACGAATGCGCCGTAGATGGCGTGGGGCGTGCGGGCGACCGTCACCAGCGCCACCAGGCCGAGGGCGTAACAGGCGATCTGGGTGATGCTGTAGCCGACCATGGCGCCCGTTACGGCGGCGGCGCCGGATCTCGAGTGCCGGGTGTAGTCGGCGGCCAGCGGGGCGAAGGAGACCGCCGCCCCGACCACCGTGTCGGTGGCGGGCCAGAACCCCGTCCACGTGCCGTGCCCGAGGGCCGGCAACGGATGGGCAAGGAGCTCGGCCAGCAGGTAGACGAGGACCACGACCACGGCGGCGGTCACGTAGCGGCGAAGGACCCGGATCGCACCGAGGGGGCGCACGGCCAGGACACCGGTCACCACCCCGGCACCGACCACGAACGCCGGCCGGGGCACCGCCGGCGCCACCGTGTGGGCGGCGGTCGAGATGGTCACGACCTCGAAGATGCCCCAGCCGAGCAACTGCAGGACGTTGAGCGCCGTCGGTCCGTACGACAGGCGGGTACCGAACAGGCCGCGCAGGAGCACCATCGCCGGCGCCCCCGTCCTCGCCCCCGCCAGCCCCGCGCCCGCCACTACCGCCGTGCCGAGCACCGTCCCGAGGACGATGGCGGTCAGCGCCGCCTCGAGCGACAGCTCGGGGGTCCCGGCCCCGAGGGGCTGTAGCACGAAGATCGCCCCGGTGAACCCGAGCAGGCTCACCCCGAGGTTGCCCCAGAGGCCGAGCTGGTCCCAGGTGCTCAGCACCTGGGGCACCGGTTCGGCCAGGGTGCGTGGGGCCTCGGCGTGGCGGTCCCCGCGCACCGTCACGAAGGCCGAAGGATCCGACGTCGTCGCCATGGTCGCCTCCCTACGCCGGCATTACCCGGTCAGGTTCCAACGGTCGGTGGCCCGGCGGCGACGCCGCCAACCACCCTCTCAGCCCGGTACGCCCGAGCTCCCGTGCGGGTCCGCAGCCACGGATCCCCACTCCATCGTAGACGTGTCGCCGACTTCAGGGAAGGGCGTGACGGTCGATGCCGAAGTGGCGAGCCGGGTGAAGGAGCTCGCCGGTCATCGAGGCGTGAGCGCGGATGGTCGGGCTCGGAGACTGAGCGCTCGCCGGGCGTCACATCTCGTCCCCGAGCGGTGCGTGATAGGTGATGACCATGGAAGCCTCGACCGGGCCTGGGGACGGCTTAAGGGAGCGGGCGGCGCGCCGACCCGGCACGTGCCGCGGCACGTTCGGCACCGTCCGCTTGTCGGCGCCACCGGCGCCACCGGCGTCGCGGTCGTCTCGGGAGTGCTGGTAGCCGGGGTCGCCGCGGCGGCGACGCTGACCGTCGTGTTCTCGCCCGCCCAGGTGGCACCGTTGCCGGTGACCGGCAAGGACCTGCAGAGCCTCACCAGCGTCCTCGGCCTCAGCGGGTCGGGTCTGTGGGGCTCCAAGTCGGTCTCGGTGTCGCAGGCGGACGGGTCCACGCCGCCGCCGACGACCGGCACAGCGGTCTCGCCTACCGGGCCGACCGGGCCGGTCGGGACGAGGACCTGGGCCTACGGCACCATCCTGTGGTCGACACGGCCGAGGCCGACGAAGACGACCTCGCTGCGGGCGGCGGAGTCGGCGGCGGGGATGACGGTCGCCCTGCCGACAACGCTCCCGGCCGGCGTCCAGGGACCGCCGACGTATCTCGCCCTGCAGCGGACGACCGCCACCGTCGCCTTCGACGCGGCGGCCGGGCCGACCCTCGACGGCAGCACGCTCACCCTCGACGTCGGTCCCGGGATCCTCGCCGAGTACGGCGGCGCACTGGGCGACACCGGCGGATCCGGCCAGACAGCCGGCTTCAGCGGCATTCCCACCCTGGCCGTGGCGACCATGCCACGACCGACGGCCACCTCGACCGGGGCGACGATGACACAGCTCGAGTCGTTCATCCTCGGACGACCCGGGTTCCCCCAGGCCCTCGCCCAGGAGATCCGCCTGCTGGGCAACCTCCAGGCGATCCTCCCGGTGCCCGTGCCGTCCGGCGTCTCCGAGACCTCGACCACCGTCGCCGGCTCGACTGCCGTGGTGCTCTCGGTGGCCGGCGGGACCGCCAGCGGTGTCGTGTGGGAGGACCATGACGGTGCCGTCCACACGGTGGGCGGCGTCCTCGACCAGCAGGACGTGCTCGGTGTCGCTCGGCAGCTGGGCTGAGTGGGCGGTGCCCGACGGAATCCCGGCCTCCACCGGGCCGAGCGACCAGCAGGCGGCCCTGGCGTCCGGACCAGCCCTGGCGTCCGGACCAGCCCTCTTGGCCGGACGAGCCCTCGGGGCCGGGCCGGCCCACGGGCTCGAACCGGCCCACGGGACGCCACCGGCCCACGGGCTCGAACCGGCCCACGGGCTCGAACCGGCCCACGGGACGCCACCGGCCCAGCCGACCCGATCCTCCCCGCCGCACCCGGGGCCGGCCGACCACACCCGCCTGCCCCCGCCCGAGCCGTCCGCCTCGCCGGCGGTCCACACCGTCGAGCTGGCCAAGCGGTACCGGCGCACCATTGCACTACGGGCCCTGTCGATGACCGTCCAGCGGGGCGAGGTGTTCGGGTTCCTGGGGCCCAACGGCGCCGGCAAGACCACGACGGTCAAGCTCCTCCTCGGCCTCGCCCGTCCCACGGGTGGTGAGGCCTTGGTGTTGGGGGCACCCGCGGGTGACGTCGAGACCCGCCGCCGGGTCGGGTACCTGCCCGAGCTGTTCCGCTTCCAGCACTGGCTCACGGCCCGGGAGGTGCTGGCCCTGCATGCCCGGCTGCTGGCCCTGCCGCGCCGGGACCGGTTCGCCGACGAGGCGCTCGCCACGGTGGGCCTCGCCACACGGGCCGACGACAAGGTGGCCACCTTCTCGAAGGGCATGCAGCAGCGCCTGGGACTGGCCGTGGCGCTCCTGGGCGAGCCGGAGCTCGTGCTGCTCGACGAGCCGACGAGCGCCCTCGACCCGGTCGGCCGTCACGAGGTGCGGTCGATCGTGCGCGGCCTGCGCGAGCGGGGGACGACGGTGTTCCTCAACACCCACCTCCTGGAGGAGGCCGAGCAGGTGTGCGACCGGGTGACGGTCATCGACAACGGCCGCGCCATCGCCACCGGGACCCTCGACGAGCTGCCCGGCGCCCGAGCCAGTGTGCGCCTCCGGGTCACCGGCCTGCCTGACGGGTGGTGGGACGCCCACCCCTCCCTCGGGTCCTGGTCGGTCGACGGCGACTGGGTGCGCCTGGAGGGAGCGCCGCCCGACGCGGTGCCCGACGTGGTGGCGGCCGTCGTCGCCCGCGGGGGACGGGTCGAAGCCGTGGTGCCCGAGCACCCGACGCTGGAAGACCGGTTCCTCGAGCTGCTGGGGGCACGATGACCCAGACCGCCGCCATCGTCGCGCTGACCGTGCGGGAGGCGCTCCGCCGCAGGCTGGTCGCCGCGTTCCTCGCCATCACGGTGGCCCTGGTGGCGCTCAGCGCGTGGGGGTTCGACCGCCTCAGCCACAGCCGGAGCCTGTCGTCGGGCGAGGTCAACGTCTCACTGCTGCAGGCGCTGATCCTCTTCATGTTCATGTTCAGCTTCGTGGTGGCGTTGAGCGCGTCGACCATCTCGTCGCCGGCGGTGTCGGCCGAGATCGAGTCGGGCGTGCTCCAGTCGGTGGCCACTCGCCCGATCCGGCGGGCTCAGATCCTGCTTGGCAAGTGGCTCGGTCTCTCCGCCGTCCTCACCGTGTACGCCGCCGTGGTATGCCTCCTCGAGTTCGTCGTGGTCGACCTGGTGAGCGGGTTCACGCCACCGGATCCGGCGGCCGCCTTCGGCTACCTCTTGGCCGAAGGACTGGTGCTGCTCACCGTCGGCCTGCTCCTCAGCACCCGGCTGTCCGCGCTGGCGAGCGGGGTGGTGGCCGTGGCGCTGTTCGGCGCGGCTTGGCTCGCCGGGGTGGCGGGTGCGCTCGGGGCCAACTTCCACATCGCTGCCCTCAGCGACGTAGGCAGCGTCTCCCGCTACGTCCTCCCGACCGACGGGTTGTGGCACGGCACCATCTTCGCTCTGGAGCCAAGGATCATCCTGGTGAACGCCATCGGGTCGCACGCCGACCCCTTCTACGCGGCCGCCGCCCCCAGCTGGGCCTACCTGGTGTGGTGCGCGGTGTGGGTCGCCGTCGCCCTCGCGGCGGCACTGGTCATCTTCGAGCGGAGGGAGCTGTGATCGCACCGTGATCGACGTCCGCTGCCTGACCAAGCGCTGGCGCGACAAGGTCGCCGTGGACGACCTCACCTTCACCATCCGACCCGGCGTCGTGACCGGCTTCCTCGGGCCCAACGGCGCCGGGAAGTCGACGGCGATGCGCATGGTGACGGGCCTCGACGCGCCGACGAGTGGTTGGATC
Organism: Acidimicrobiales bacterium; assembly: GCA_050743965.1. GTDB lineage: Bacteria > Actinomycetota > Acidimicrobiia > Acidimicrobiales > RAAP-2 > DAHUZJ01. Next base: position 1,463 of record JBOGGF010000001.1, on the reverse strand, counting down.
ACCGTCAACGGCAGGCCCTACCACGACGTCCCGTGGCCGCTGCGCGGGGTGGGACCCCATCGTCGAGCGCGCCATCGATCCTGAAGTGATCGAACCGCGCGGGCCGTCATCGAGCCCGTAGCGCCCACGAGCGATCGGGGGCGCCCAGCCGGCTGCTAACTGCCGGTGCGCTCGCGGTGCTTGCACCCTGGCCAGCAGCAAGGCCGACGCTGGCCTTCCTCGAGCTCCTCACCGGTCCGGCGGACGCGGCGTTCCCGGGTCATCTCCTTCTTGGCGTCTTCGACCCAGCAGATGAACTCGTTGCGAGCGAGAGGCGTGATGTCCTTCCAGGCATCGAGTGCCGTGGGGTTGGCGATCAGCGCCTTGCGCAGGTCGCCTGGAAGCTTGTGCACCACGCCTCCGGGCAATCGCGGGCTGCTCACAGGGCCACGGTAGCGGGTCGGGACGGCTCAATCACCAGCGAAGTCCGGGTCTTCGTGATCCACCGACTTGGCGATCCAGGGTGCTCCATTCGTGGATCCACGGGAGATCCTCCGAGGCGCGGTGCCCATAGTGCAGCCCCACGCAGCGCGCAGCAGAATCGCAAAGGGGCTCGTCCGTCTGCACTGAACAAGGAGAAGAATCCCACCCCCTCGCCCACGGTCACTTGCAAAGTCGAGGGACGCCGAGCAGGTCGAGGGTTCGCTCGGGTTCTCTGGCGAGCTGACGGGTCGCGGCCGCGATGTTGACGGTGCGGTCGGTCGCGATGCGGATGACACTGATCGCCAGATTGCGCAGGGTTGCGAGCACCCGTGGCAGCGTCCCGGTGCGAACCTGGGACCGGTCCTCGTCGAAGGTCACGTCACGGACCCAGTGGAGGCCGTTCTCGATCGACCAGTGACCGGTGACGAGGCGGAGCAGGTGCTCGGAGCTCGCGTCGGCTGGGGCGAGGTCGGTGACGTAGAAGCGGGTCTCGATGCTGGTCCGCTCGTCGTCGAGGGTCGACGACTCGCGTTCGACGATGAGGTAGGTCCGAGCATGGGGGAAGCCGACCGACGGGGGGACCGGTGCGCTCCAGATCCGGTGGCGGTCGATGCGTCCGTGGGCGCGCTGGGTGGTCTCGTGCTGAGGGGCGTCGAGATCGATCCGCTCTGCTGCTGTGACCGCGGCGTTCCACAGGGTGGGCTGGTTCTCCTTCACCCCGAAGATGAAGTGGGCACGTTTGTCCTCGACGACCAAGCGGGCAGCCTTCTTCTGGGTGTGCATCGCGTCTGCGGTGACGACGCGCCCGGTGAGCTCGATCGGTCCGAGCAACGGTGCGAAGGCGAGAATTTCGTTCGTCTTGTCGACCTCGACATTGCGCTGGCCGACGACGGTGCCGGTGTCGTGGCGCAGGGCCGCGAGCAGCTGGACCCGGGTGCCGTCGGTGCGCCTCGCCCCCCGCAGTGCCTTGCCGTCGACCGCCACGCCGACCAGGTCGGCGC